>NZ_CP039451.1:3810000-4110000 GCF_004843725.1 Psychroserpens sp. NJDZ02
AAAGGCAACACTTATAAATGGATGTTTCTATCCGATCTAAATACAACTGGTGCACCAGAAAAATTAAGGTGGTCATCAATCAATCAAGTCCAGCTAATTGACAACTATCTTATTATCCATCAAGACACGTCGCCAGACGCTAGCTATTCTATTTACATTGTAAATATCGAAACACAGCGCATGGGACGCTTAAAATATGAAGCGTCCCACCACAATGTAACGACTGATGATGGCATGCGCACTTTTAAAATAATAGATAATCAATTAGTGTTTACTACCTATGATAAACAAGACTTAGTTGAATTATCATTGCAACAAATTTTCGATACTTTAGATAATTAGAGACCTCTTAATCTATTATAAAATTCCTCTTTATCTTTCTATTAATTTTAATTGAAAAGACTTAGCTGTTACCTTTACTACAGCTTAATAGTAATTAATTTAGCAAACTATAATAAAGCTAAAATACGAGACACATCAATTAGAGATTTTTCAAAGGAGCGTACTTTCGTATGTGCTAATTATTCAGTAGAGCCAATAAAAAATAGACAACACACGATTAATTCAGGTGTTTTAAGGCTTTAGATACAAATTAATAAGCATTGCTAATCAAGCTAATATAGCGCAAAAAGAAACTTAAAAACAATTCGTTAATAACTCCTACCAAAACCCTTTCATTACCTAAACTAATTCACTTATTTTGCAAGTCTGAATTTTACCTATAAAGTAAGCCTTTCTTCTTTTAATAATCTAGAACAATAATTAGATTTAAGGAATGTAACGGATCTCTTTTTAAAATCATAGCTAGTATCACATGAAAGTCTGTATTGCCGAGAAACCCAGTGTCGCCAGAGAAATTGCGCAAGTATTAGGTGCCAACACAAAACGTGATGGTTACTACGAAGGCAATGGGTATGCAGTAACCTACACCTTTGGACATTTATGTACTTTAAAAGAACCTAACGATTACAAACCCTATTGGAAAAGTTGGGATTTAAACAACTTACCCATGCTGCCTGAAAAATTTGAGACTAAAGTCACAAAAGACTCAGGGATTCAAAAGCAATTTAGAATTGTAAAAAGCCTTTTTGATAAAGCCGAAGTCGTTATAAACTGTGGGGATGCCGGGACAGAAGGAGAATTGATACAGCGTTGGGTTTTAGATCAAGCCAGCTATAAAGGAGAAGTACAACGTCTTTGGATTAGCTCTCTAACAACGGAGGCTATTAAAGAAGGCTTTCTAAAGCTAGAACCTAGTTCCAAATACGATAATTTATATTACGCAGGATTTTCTAGAGCCATTGGTGATTGGCTACTTGGGATGAATGCTACCCGTTTATACACCGTAAAATATGGTGGATATAAACAAGTTTTAAGTGTTGGTCGTGTACAAACACCAACTTTAGCTATGGTAGTTAACCGTTGGAAAGAAATCGAAAATTTTAAGCCTCAGCCCTATTGGGAATTACAAACGTTATATCGTGACACGTTATTTAGTTATGAGGAAGGTCGCTTTTTAAAAATGGAAGATGGTGAAAAGCTTGCAGAAATTGTAAAAGCACACGATTTTGAAATAGTCTCAATTACCAAGAAAAAAGGAAATGAATATGCACCAAAATTATTCGATTTAACAGGATTACAAGTATACTGTAATACTAAATTCGGATTTTCTGCAGATGAAACCTTGAAGATTGTACAAAAATTGTATGAGATGAAAGTTGTGACCTACCCTAGAGTAGATACCACCTATTTACCAAACGATATTTACCCAAAAGTAGCAGGGATTTTAAAAAACCTGACCAAATACGCTGTACTAACACAACCTGTTTTAGAAAAGAAAATTAAAAAGTCTAAAAAGGTGTTTGATGATGCTAAAGTAACAGATCACCACGCTATTATCCCGACTGGCGTGCAAAGTAATTTACAGTACAATCAGCAGCAAGTCTATGATATAATTACAAGACGTTTTATCGCTGTATTTTATGACGAATGTAAGGTGGCAAACACCACGGTTATAGGAAAAGCAGAAAGTGTTAATTTTAAAACTACAGGTAAAGAAATCTTAGACAAAGGATGGCGTGTTGTTTTCGAAACAAAAGATAGCCCAAACCGAGAAGCAGGATTATTACCAACATTTGTTAAAGGAGAAAAAGGACCACACGAACCTAGTTTCCTTGAAAAACAAACCAAACCACCTAATCAGTTTACGGAAGCCACACTCCTACGTGCAATGGAAACCGCAGGAAAACAAGTGGATGATGACCAGTTACGTGATTTAATGAAAGAAAATGGTATTGGTAGACCTTCTACGCGCGCCAATATTATTGAAACTCTTTTTAGACGTAAATATATAAAACGTAATAAAAAACAAGTATTACCAACAGTAACAGGTATTCAATTAATTGATATCATTCGAAATGATTTACTGAAGTCAGCCGAGCTAACGGGACTTTGGGAAAAACAACTAAAAGATATTGAAAAAGGCGAATATTCCGCTTCAGCGTTTATAAATAACATGAAAAAAATGGTAGATCAATTGGTCTACGAAGTAAGAAGCGAAAAGGTCGAGGCTAAAATAAGTTACACTAATAATAAATCAGAAAAAGCAACAAAGACTAAAGCCAAATCTAAAACCACCTCAAAAGGGATTGTTGGTAAAACCTGTCCAAAATGTAAAACCGGACAAGTTTTAAAAGGAAAAAGTGCCTATGGTTGCAGTAATTATGGCAAAACCTGTGATTTTGTGTTGCCTTTCAGTTTTGGTGAAAAAAATATTTCTGAAAACCAATACAAACGTTTATTGGATAAAGGGTCAACCGTGAATTTAAAAGGTTTTAAAATAGAAGGTGCTTCAGTTGAAGGCTTGCTTCGTTTTGATGATGCTTTTAAATTAAAATTAGAACCCAAGCAAAATGCTTCAGCGAAAGCAAAAACAGGTTCGGATACCAATCCGTGTCCTAAATGTAAAAAAGGAACCATTATAAAAGGAAAAACGGCCTATGGGTGTAGTGCTTATAAATCAGGATGCGACTTTAGATTCAGCTATGATTTGATTCGCCAAAAAGCAAATGGTAAACCACTAACCAAAGATTTGGTTTTTGAGATTTTATATGGAAAATAACCACAAGCACTTCAAAATATATAAACCGTTTAAAATGTTAAGCCAGTTTTCTAGCAATGCTGCTAAAGAACAACGCAAACATTTTTTAAGTGAGCTAGGTAATTTTCCTGAAGGTATTATGCCAATCGGACGCTTGGACGAGAAAAGTGAAGGTCTACTCCTACTCACTACAGATGGTAAACTAAGTGATCATGTTAACCAATCCGGAATCGAAAAAGAATACTATGCCTTAGTCGACGGAGCTATTTCCGCGGAAGCGATACAGCAATTATGTAACGGCGTAGAAATTGGATTTAACGGTAAAAAATACATCACAAAGCCTTGTAAAGTTTTCAAATTAAAAGCACTCCCTGTTTTTCCTGAACGCTCTAAAAAAATTAGAGACGCTAGACATGGTCCAACAACATGGATTTCGGTAACTTTAACAGAAGGAAAATTTAGACAAGTCCGAAAGATGACTAGTGCTGTAAATTGCCCAACGTTACGATTAGTGCGTGTTAGAGTTGGTAAAATCCTACTGGATGATATGCCTGTAGGTTCAGTTTTTCCGATAGACAATCTAAAAGAGATACTTTAACGTATCTTTAATTTTTAATGCAATAGTAATCAGATAAAACACATTACTTTTGCTCTAAATTCATATAAATTACATGATTAAATACGTACACTTTTTTTACGATTATTTTATAGATTTAGGATTAACTAAAATCACTTCTAAATATTTAAATTTATTAGCGTTATCAATTTTAACGTTAGTTGTCCTTTTTTTATTAGATATTTTAGTTAGAAAAATACTACGTTTAATTTCTGCCAAAGTCGCCGCTACTACCAAATCTAATTTTGATGATTTACTAATCGCTAACCGTGTACCAAGAAATATAGCGCATATCCCTGCTTTATATTTGGCTATAGAAAGTATCCCCTTAGTCTTTAATGATTTTGAAAACCTGCATTTATTTTTTGAAAAAGGGATGCAAGTTTCCGGTATAATATTAGGCTTATTAATTGTTAGAAGTTTACTAAACACACTTAAAAATTATTTTAAAACAGTACCAAGATTAAAAGATAAACCTATAGACAGTTACATACAAGTCTTTATGATTTTTGCATGGATTATAGGCATTGTTCTTGCTTTGGCTGTAGTTGTTGGAGGAACGTCGTTATGGAAAATACTAACCGGTTTTGGTGCTGCTTCTGCTGTTATTTTGTTGATTTTTAAGGATACTATTTTAGGTTTTGTTGCCAGTATACAAGTGTCTATTAACGATATGGTACGTATTGGAGATTGGGTTACTTTCGAAAAATTTGGTGCTGATGGTGATGTAATCGAAATAAATCTAGCGACAGTAAAAGTTCAGAATTTTGATAATACAATTACAACCATACCAACTTATGCCTTAATCGCAGATTCGTTTAAAAACTGGAGAGGAATGACAAATTCCGACGGAAGACGAATAAAAAGACATATGTTAATTAAACAAACGTCTATTAAGTACTTAACAATTGAAGATATTGAGCGTTTAAAACAAATCGAAATAATTTCGGTATATTTAAATACGATGCAGGATAAAATACAAAATTTTAATGATTCACATTCCGTTGATAAATCAATACTAATTAATGGTAGAAACTTAACTAACATTGGTGTTTTTAGAAAATTTATTCAAACCTATCTGCAACAACACTCGGCCATCAATAATGACATGTTATTAATGGCTAGACAATTACAACCTACCTCTCAAGGAATTCCTTTGGAAATCTACTGTTTTACTAAAGATAAACGTTGGGAAAGTTATGAGTATGTTATGAGCGATCTATTTGATCATTTTTTAGCGGCTGTTCCTTTTTTCGACTTAGAGTTATTTGAACTTCCAAGTAATAACAGTTTTACACCATCTTAAAACCTTATTTTTTCTGAGAAAGTTAATTAATAGTTAATTTGATTTCAGTTTTAATAGTAATACTATTATATTTGCAATCAAATAAAATGTTATGCATACTTTACTATCAAATTTAAAGATCAATATTAACGAAAAAATCTACCTCAAAGATCCAGAATCTTCTGCATTGGGGAAACGCATAGTCGAAAACAGCATAGTATTAATAGACGACATAGGCTTTGATGCTTATACCTTTAAAAAACTTGGTATCAAAATAGGTTCTAACGAAAGTAGTATCTATCGTTATTTTGAAAGCAAACACAAACTATTAATTTATCTGGCCTCTTGGTATTGGACTTGGTTGGAGTATCAATTAGTATTTACTACAAATAGTATTGAAAATACTACAGAAAAGATTGAGAGAGCCATTATTATACTGACCAGAACAACCACTGTTGATTCCAATTTCTCGCATATCAATGAAGTGATTTTAAAACGCATAGTTATAAACGAATACTCTAAATCTTACTTAACAAAAGAGGTTGATAACGAAAATAAAGACGGTTATTTTTTGGTTTATAAACGCTTAGTTAACCGATTGCATGACATGATTTTGGCTATAGATAGTAACTACCCTTATGCCTATAGCCTATCCAGTACTGTTATTGATGGTGCGTTACACCAACATTTTCTGAAAGATCATTTTACCACAATTTCTGATTTAAAAAAAGAGGAAGCTCCTACTAATTATTTTAAAGATTTAGTTTTCAAATCCCTAAACATTTCCACAAATGAGTAAAAAAATATTAACTTCATGGCAACGTTTTATTAGTTTGCTAAAATTAGAACGTAAAGACGTAAGGCAAGTCTTTTTCTATGCCATTTTTGCTGGTTTAGTTAATCTATCCTTACCATTAGGGATACAGGCCATTATTAATTTATTACAGGCAGCACAAATTAGTACATCATGGATTGTCTTAGTCGTACTAGTAACCATCGGTGTCGTTTTTGTCGGCATATTACAACTAATGCAAATTAGAATTATAGAAAACATTCAACAAAAAATATTTACAAGAGCCTCGTTTGAATTCGCTTATCGCTTTCCTAAAATGAAAATGAGCGAATTAAATGGGTATTATCCACCAGAATTAGCCAACCGGTTTTTTGATACTATTAATATCCAAAAAGGAATTGCTAAAGTATTAATTGATTTTCCTGCTGCAATTTTACAAATCGTTTTTGGGCTAATATTATTATCTTTTTATCATCCCTTTTTTATTATATATGGCGCACTATTATTAATACTTATTTACGTTGTTTTTAAGTTTACTGCCGAAAAAGGATTGAGAACGAGTATTGACGAATCTAACCACAAGTACAAAGTTGCGCATTGGCTGCAAGAGATAGCACGGTCTATTGTAAGCTTTAAATTATCTGGAAAGACAAGTCTAGCATTACAAAAAAATGATAGATTAGTAACAGATTATTTAGAGGCTAGAGAAAGTCACTTCAAGGTTTTGATTGTACAATTTATTCAACTTATAGGGTTTAAAGTTTTAGTGACTGCTGGATTACTAATAATTGGTGGCGCATTGGTACTGAATCAACAAATGAATATTGGACAGTTTGTTGCTGCTGAAATTATTATACTTTTAGTCATTAATTCTGTTGAAAAATTAATTCTTGGACTAGAAACCTTTTATGATGTTTTAACCTCTATTGAAAAATTAGGAAAAGTTGTTGATAAAGATTTAGAGCCGCAAAACGGAGCGCTTTTAGACCTTACAGACCTTGATTTTGATATAGAATTAGACAATGTCTCGTATAGTGTCAGTGACAGAAAAACACCTGTATTAAAAGATATTTCATTAAAAATAAAAGCTAAAGACAGGCTACTCATCAAAGGACATAGTGGTTCTGGAAAATCTAGTTTATTAAAACTTATTGCTGGCGTCTTAACACCCACCGAAGGTAGTGTATATGTCTGTGACAAATCTTTGACCAGTTTGAATATTAACAGTTACAGGTCAAATATTGGTCAAACATTAGTAGAAGAAACACCTTTTGAAGGAACTTTGTTAGAAAACATCACTTTTGGAGATACAGATATTACTTTGAAACAATTAGATTGGGCTATACAAAATGTCGGGTTAAGAGATTTTGTTAAGCAGTTGCCTAACGGATTAAACACGATGTTGTATCCAGAAGGGAAAGGCGTTTCGTTCACTATTTCTAAAAAAATAATGTTAGCTAGAAGTATTGTTAAACAACCTAAATTACTAATGCTTAAAGAACCATTAGATCAATTTGAAGCCAAAGAAGCGCAACAATTAGTAGATTTTTTAACGCAACCGGAACATCCTTGGACATTAATTGTGGTTAGCCAAAACACCATTTGGCAACCTAAACTTAACAAAACAATCATTTTAGATAAAGGTCAAATAATTAACACTAAATAACATGTTAAATATTTCAAGAAATAGCGTCAATAAAAACATTGACATCAGTCGTTTTAAGTCTGTGCAAAAAGCATTTAATAAAAAACATTACAAACACTTTAACCGGTTATTAATCATATTTGGGGTTATTTGTATTATTATACTATTTCTCCCTTGGACGCAAAGCATTACTGCCTCAGGTCTAGTCACCACGTTAACACCAGACCAACGCCCACAAACAATACAATCTCCTATACCTGGACGTATAGAAAAATGGTTTGTTAAGGAAGGTGATTTTGTAAAAAAAGGAGATACTATTCTATTTATTTCTGAAGTAAAAAATGAATACTTCGATCCTAATTTAGTCGAGAGAACAAGTCAACAAATTAAAGCGAAAGCATCATCCGTGGTCTCTTATTCTGGAAAAGTAAATGCCTTAAATAATCAAATCGGCGCATTATCTAATGAAAGACAACTAAAGTTAGAACAAGCTAAAAACAAGTTGTTACAGAGTAAATATAAAGTGACTACGGATAGTATTGACTTGGAAGCTGTCAAAATTAATTTAAATATTGCCGAAAGACAATTTGGAGCGATTCAAAATTTATATGACGAAGGTTTAAAATCATTAACAGAATTAGAGTCTAAAAAAGCTAAGCTACAAGAGTCTAAAGCAAAACTAATGTCTCAAGACAATAAGTATTTAGCCTCTCAAAATGAAGTAATTAATGCTAGAATAGAATTAAATAAAATTGGAGCCCAATATGCCGAAAAAATATCAAAAGCACAAAGTGATAAATTTACAGCGCAGTCTAGCGGGTTTGATGCCGAAGCACAAGTCACCAAACTAGAAAATGCCTATACCAACTATTCCATGCGTAATGACCTCTATTACATAAAAGCGCCGCAAGATGGTTTTATTAATAGAGCTATAAAAGCAGGTATTGGAGAATCGTTTAAAGAAGGTGAAAGACTAGTAGGTATTATGCCCTCTAAATATGATGTAGCTATCGAAACATTTATAAATCCAATTGATTTACCATTAGTACATTTAGATGAAGAATTTAGAGTCCAATTTGATGGATGGCCGGCTATTATTTTTAGCGGTTGGCCGAATTCGTCATACGGAACCTATGGCGCAAAAGTAGTGGCTATCGAGCGTTTTATAAGTCCGAATGGAAAATTTAGAGTCTTATTAGCACCAATAGAAGATGAACATCAATGGCCAGAAGCTATCCGTGTAGGCTCAGGAGCACTAACAATAGGATTATTAGAAGATGTCCCTATTTGGTTCGAATTATGGCGACAACTAAATGGTTTTCCTCCTAATTATTACCAACCAAACGGAAACCAAACGGCGACAAAAAATAAAAAGTAAGAATGAAAAATATAATAATTATCCTTTTAACAGTATCTCCTTGGCTTTCTGGGGCGCAAACGTTAGATAGTTTGAGTTTTACTGAATATTTAGGTTACGTAAAACAGTTTCATCCCATTGTTAAGCAAGCAGAGCTGCGTCTAGAAATAGGCCAAGCATCATTAATGAAAGCTCGTGGTGGCTTTGATCCAAAATTTGAAGTTGATTTTAATGAAAAAGACTTTAAAAACACTGAGTATTATGAGCGTCTAAATGCCACTTTCAAGATACCAACGTGGTACGGTATTGAATTGAAAGCTAATTTTGATGATAATACAGGGTACTATTTAAATCCAGAAAATACAGTTCCAAACGATGGACTATATAGTGCAGGTATTGGGTTTTCTTTAGGCCAAGGTTTATTAATTAATAAACGAATGGCTGATATTAAAAAAGCCAAGTTTTATACAACTCAAACCGAAGCAGAACGTAAATTATTAGTCAATGAAGTCTTATATAATGCATCTACTGCCTATTTTGATTGGCTACAAGCTTATAACGAAACAAAGATATATCAACGCTTCTTAGCTAATGCTGAAGTCAGATTTAAAGGCGTGCGTTCTAGCGTGCTTGCTGGTGATAAAGCAGGCATTGATAGTTTAGAAGCAGGCATTGTTGTTAAAACTAGAACATTAGAGTTAGAACAAGCTCAAGTCAAATTACTTAAGGCCAGATTACAAGCCTCCAATTTTATATGGCTAAACAACACACCAGCAGATATAAATGATGCTGTCTACCCGACACTAACACTAGACGAGGAAGTGGATTCCATTTTAGCGTTAGACGATCGCTTAGAGTTAAACGTAGCGGAGCATCCAAAATTAGTTGCTCTAGGTAGTAAACTAGACGGAATGGATGTGGATAGACGTCTAAAAGCGAATAAGCTTTTACCTATTGTAAATGGACAGTATAATTTTTTATCAGAAACACCTGAAATAGCAAACTCATTTAATGCTTCTGCATATAAAGCCAGTATTAATGTTGCTTTCCCTTTATTTTTAAGAAAAGAACGTGGTGATTTGAAACTTTCTAAATTAAAAATTCAAGATGCCGAATTTGAGTTTTCAGACACACAATTGCAAATTAAAAATAAGATTACTGCTTTAAATAAAGAGTTAGAATCTTACAAAACTCAAAACAAATTAATTAAAACTATAGTAGCAGATTACATAACACTGTTAAACGCTGAAGAGCGTAAGTTTACTTTTGGAGAAAGTTCAATATTTTTAATCAATAGTAGAGAAAATAAATTGATACAATCTCAAGTTAAAGCCATACAGTTAGAAAATAAGTTTTTTACCACAAAAGCCAAGTTATTTAATAGTCTTGGGTTAGTACCTAATTAAAACTATTCTTCTTTTTTAGAGTTTGAAGTCGATTTTGACTTATCGTCTTTTGTTGTAGCGTTTTTAGAATCTTCGCTGTCTTCAACACCTTGTTCTATAAGTTGTAATTTACTTTCTTCAGACTTGGCTAAAACGATAATGGCTTTACGTCCTGTTCTTAAACTCCATTGATTAGATATGATAACTTTATTATTCTCATCAAAAATTCTAAGCTCAGCCGTATTTGGACCAGAAAGCCCTTGGTTTAATGCCTGAAATTCAATTCGGAATATACCTTCATCAAAATCTATATTAAACCCCTTAAATCCGCCACTTAAGACCTCCTTAAGCACAACGACATCATCATTTATTATAACTCTTATTATATCGCCATCAACTGCTCCAAAATCTCGATATTGTATGTTCAATTTTTTAGCACTAGTTGTATAATTACCTAAAAATTGATTCGCATCTGCAGGTAATAGCAATAGGCGTTCTTCAACAGCTTCCATCTGTCGATTTAACTGTTTAGTAAAGACTTCGGCTGAACTTCTAAAATTATTATCTTCTTTATAAATTGAAAATGCTACTTTAGGTTTTACCGCGGTAGCAACCTCTTTAGGAGCCTCAATCTCGTTGTCATTATCATCATCAGGCTTAACTTCTTCTGCTTCAGGCGCGGGTTCAATAATTAATTCTGGATCATCTTTAGGGTCTTCACTTTCCATAGCAGGAATAGCAAAACCATTATTTTCACTATCAATTTGAGCATAGCTTGACAGCGAAATAAAAAATAATATTAAAAAAGAAATATAAAACTTCATGGTATTATGTTCTGTTGTTTGCCGAAAATAAACCAAAAATCATACCTAAATGCCAAAAAAATATTAATACTCTAATAATTTAAGCAATTCACCTTCAAATTTATCTCTAGAAAGGTATTGATCTTCTAATTGATTTATAAATGGTATCGGCGTATCCATACTAGCAACACGCTTAACTGGCGCATCTAAAGACTCAAAGCAATGCTCCATAATCAAAGCTGAAATATCACTAGCAATACCTCCAAAAAGAGAATCCTCTTGCAATATAATAGCACGTCCCGTCTTTTTAACTGAAGCGTAAATAGTCTCTGTATCTAAAGGTTGCAAAGATCTTAAATCTATAACATCTGCTTTTATTTCGGGATGTTTTTCTAGTGTATTTAAAACCCAATGAACTGCCGCACCATAAGATATAATAGTAACTTCATCACCTGTCTGTAATGTTGCAGCTTTACCAAACGGAATTGTAAAATAGTCCGTTGGCACCTCTTGTCTGATACTTCTATACAATGCTTTATGTTCGAAAAATAACACAGGGTTTGGATCATTTATAGCTGTAGCTAACAACCCTTTTGCATCATATGGAAAGGCTGGGTAAATCACTTTTAGCCCTGGGGTTTTAGTAAACCAAGCCTCATTAGTTTGACTATGAAATGGTCCTGCTGCTACACCTGCTCCACATGGCATTCTTAAAACAACATCCGCATTTTGATTCCATCGATAATGCGATTTTGCTAAATAATTAACCACTGGATTAAAACCAGAAGTCACAAAATCTGCAAATTGTAACTCGACAACACTTTTAATGCCTGCAATACTTAAACCCATTGCTGTTTCGATAATAGCCGATTCGCATATCGGCGTATTGCGCACTCTGTCTTTTCCAAACTGCTCAACAAAGCCATCTGTTATTTTAAAAACACCGCCATATTCGGCAACGTCTTGCCCCATAATTACCAGATCATCATGACGTTCCATCGACTGTTTCAATCCTTCAGAAATAGCATCAATAAGTCGTAATTCATTTGTAGTTTCATTTTCTTTAACTTCATGATAAACAAAGTTTTGATACACATCATTTAATTCGTTACTTTCATCTGAAACGATTTCGGTTTCCGCGTAAGCGATATCTAAATTATCACTAATTTCTGTAATATATTTTGCTTTTAATTCTGAAATCAAGTCTGTAGTCAAAATACCTTCTTGCAATAAAAACTCTTGGTAATTTTCGATAGGATCTTTAATCGCCCACGCGTCTAATAATTCTTGAGGAACGTACTTTGTACCACTCGCCTCTTCATGCCCACGCATTCTAAACGTTTTAAATTCGATTAGAATCGGACGTGGATTTTCGCGCACACTTTTGGCTAAATCATTAAGTGTATTATATACTTCTAAGATATTATTACCATCTATAATATGACTTTCCATACCATATCCAATAGCTCTATCAGCTAGATCTTTACAGTTGTACTGCTCTGTAGTTGGTGTAGATAAACCATAACCATTGTTTTCAATACAAAACAAAACAGGTAATTGCCAAACAGAAGCGACATTTAAAGCTTCGTGGATATCTCCCTCACTAGTCCCGCCTTCTCCTGTAAAAACAGTCGTTACTTGATTTTTGTTTTTTAATTTAGAGGCTAATGCAATGCCATCAGCAACACCAAATTGTGGCCCTAAATGACTAATCATCCCCACAATATTATACTCTTGGGTTCCAAAATGGAAACTTCTATCTCGTCCTTTTGTAAAACCATTAGCTTTTCCTTGCCATTGCGAAAACAGCCTATGTAACGGAATGTCTCTAGTTGTAAAAACACCCAAGTTTCTATGCATCGGTAAAATGTACTCGTCTTTATGCATAGCAGCTGTCACACCCACAGAAATAGCCTCTTGACCAATACCTGAAAACCACTTACTAATCTTACCTTGTCTAAGTAAAATAAGCATTTTATCTTCAATTAATCTTGGTTTTAACATGCGCTTATATAAGTCTAAAAGCGTCGTATTGTCTAACATTTTTTTATCAAAAGTCATAGTGGTTTTTTCTAAAGCTGTAGCTTATAAATTTAAGCGTTTGTCAAATATAGAATAAAAGTGTAAAAGTAAATCGCTGCTTTAAAAAAAATTATGACTACCATTTTTCCAATGTTTTCGCTACATTTGTATATATTACACTTATAAAATATAAAGATGAATAGCATACCTAGCGTTAATTTAAAGGATTTTACATCTGGAGATCCTGTTAGAAAACAACAATTTGTTGATCAAATAGGGAAAGCCTACGAAGAGATTGGTTTTGTAGCCTTAAAAGGACACTTATTAGATGAGACTTTGGTTGATAACTTATATGAAGAAATAAAAAACTTTTTTACACTACCATTAGAAACAAAGCATAAATACGAAATCCCAGGCATTGGCGGACAACGTGGTTATGTTTCTTTTGGAAAAGAAAGTGCAAAAGGAAAAAAAGAAGGTGATTTAAAGGAATTCTGGCACTTTGGGCAATATGTAGAGGATGATGCAGAACGTGCTAAAGAATACCCTGAAAATGTAAGCGTTAATGAGTTAGCTAATTTTAACGACGTCGGTAAAAAAGCCTACCAAACGTTAGAAGAAACTGCAAAATACGTATTACGTGCATTGGCATTACATTTAGATTTAGAAGAAACGTATTTTGACAACTATATTCACAACGGAAACTCAATTTTACGACCAATACATTATCCACCAATCACTCAAGAGCCAGACAATGCAGTACGTGCAGCAGCACATGGTGACATTAACTTAATTACATTGTTAATGGGAGCTCAAGGACGTGGTTTACAAGTGCAAAACAATGCTGGAGAATGGATTGATGCCATTGCTGAGGCAGATGAATTAATGATTAATGTGGGAGATATGTTATCTAGGCACACTAATAACAAATTAAAATCTACTATACACCGCGTAATTAATCCACCTAAAGAACTTTGGGGAACCTCTCGCTACTCTATTCCATTTTTCATGCACCCAATTAGTGAAATGAAACTAGATGTTTTAGATAGCTGTATAGATGAAGAAAACCCAAAACAGTTTGACGATATTACTGCTGGTCAATTTCTAGACGAGCGTTTAAGAGAATTAGGTTTAAAAAAATAGCATTCATTTTATAGTCTCAGTCACATTCATATTCGATTGTGTTACTGAGACTTTAAATATGGACTATAAACGACACACCATGGATTTACAAGATCAATTAAAAAACCTCTTCCCAGAACACGAACCTGAAATTGTTGAAAAACAAGAAAAAGATAGTGCTATTTGGCTTCAAGACGACCCAATACTTTGCAAATACGAGAAACGTAAAGGTAAACCTATAACTATTTTAGAAGGGTACACAGGAGCAACCGAAGATTTTAAGTTATTAGCTAAAGAGCTAAAACAAAAGTTAAGTGTTGGCGGAAGTTTTAAAGATGATAAAATTATTATCCAAGGAGATTACCGTGATAAAATCATGGCTATGCTAAAGGAAAAGGGCTTTAATGTAAAACGCGTCGGCGGATAATTATGAGTGATAACAATCTTCACATTACAAATGGTTCTAGCTTAACGGATTATTTAACTAAAATAAACTTTAAAGGAGATACTTTAACTTGGCACGAAATGCTATGTGAAGGTCCTACTGTAAAAGAAATTAATACCCCTGATTTTTTTAAGACCAGAAAAACGTTTCTTGAAGACGTTTACGATCTAGAATACGATATTGATAGTATTAAAAACGAGTTTAATAAATTAGACGATGTTTCTAAATATACTGCAATCGTTTTATGGTTTGAATATGATTTATTCTGTCATATAAATTTAATTGCTGCTATTAGTTTAATCAAGCAAAAAGGTATCGAGCTCCCACTCTATTTAGTGTGTAGTGGTCGTATTGCAGGCGAAAAAGACTTAAAAGTATTATCCGACCTATCAGAACAGCAACTTTTAAACGAATACGAGAATAAAATAAAGTTAAATGTAGATGATATTGCGACAGCCCAAAAAGCGTGGCGTATTTACTGCGAGCATGATCATAACTTATTAAAAGAATTAATTGTCAGACCTTCTAGTTTTAAATATTTAAGCAATTGTTTAAAAGCACATTTAAGACGTTTTCCGGACACTAGAAGTGGATTAAATACGTTGGAATACAATACTCTAATTTTAATAAAAGAGCACACGGTAACCTCTCGCAATCATTTACTAGGCTACTGTTTACATTATCAAGGTTATTATGGCTTTGGCGATTTACAGTTAGAACGTATGATTAACAGATTAGAACTGTTTTTTGATGAAACTGAAAATACGCTAACCCTAAATAGAAATGGTCATTTAGCTATAGAGCATCAAAAAAACTTCTCTAAACAAATAGATACAGAATTCCAATTTGGAGGGGTTAATAAAAAAGACTTCCAATACGATAAAAAAGAAAATAAATTAATACCAACCATTTAAATGGCTATACAAGAATCAGAATTAATTTTAAATCCAGACGGTAGTGTTTACCATCTTAATTTATTACCTGAACATATATCAAATAACATCATATTCGTTGGTGACCAAGACCGCGTAGAAAAAATTACAAAATATTTTGATTCTATCGAATTCACTATTCAAAAAAGAGAATTTAAAACACAAACAGGACTTTATAAAGGCAAGCGTCTAACCGTGATTTCTACTGGAATTGGACCAGATAATATAGATATTGTTTTAAACGAACTAGATGCATTAGTAAATATTGATTTAAAAACAAGACAGCCAAAAGACACCTTGACTACATTAAATATTGTTCGTGTTGGAACGTCTGGATCGCTTCAAAAAGATATTCCTGTCGACTCTTTTGTCATGAGTACTCATGCTTTAGATTTAAATGGAATGTTACATTTTTATCAAATTGATGCCATTAGTAATAATGATGTTGAAGATGCCTTTATCAAATTCACTAATTGGGATAGCAACAAAGCAAGACCAATTGTTATTAATAATAGCAAAACTTTAGAAGCACATTTTGATAGTCCAAAAATGCACAAAGGGATGACAGCAACCGCTGGAGGCTTTTATGCTTCACAAGGTCGTGTATTACGTTTACCACTATCTGACAGCACTTTAAACCAGAAAATGGATGCTTTTTCTTATAAAGGTTTTAGGATTACCAATTTAGAAATGGAAACCTCTGCTATTTATGGTTTATCAAAATTATTAGGACACAATGCCTTATCCTTAAATGCTATCATTGCTAATAGGCCAAATGGAACCTTTAGCGAAGACCCTAAAAAAGTGGTTGAAAATTTAATACAATATACCTTAGACAAATTAGCAGAATAATTATGAAGCAAATTAATATTGGAGGTGTACCAGAACACTTTAACCTAGCTTGGTATTTAGGTTTAAAAAATGGCGAATTTAAAGATGCCGATATCAACTTACGTTGGAAAGACTATTTTGGAGGTACTGGTGCTATGTGCAAAGGTTTAAGAGATGGAGATATTGATATGGCTGTCATCTTAACAGAAGGTATTATCAAAGACATCATCGCTGGTAATAAATCTAAAATTGTTCAGGTATTTGTGGATACACCATTAATATGGGGTATTCATGTTGCTGAAAAATCGGATTATAAAACTATAGAAGATTTAAAAGGAACCAAAGCAGCGATCAGTAGATATGGCTCTGGATCGCATTTAATGGCTTATATCAATGCCGAAAATAATGGCTGGGATTTAGAAAAAGATTTAAACTTTGAAGTTATAAAAAACTTAGATGGTGCTGTTGAAGGTTTAACCGAAGGTAAAGCTGATTATTTTATGTGGGAAAAATTTACCACAAAACCTTTAGTTGATAATGGTACGTTTAGACGTGTAGGTAACTGTCCTTCACCTTGGCCCTGTTTTGTTATAGCCGTTAGAGAAGACTTTTTAAAAACCAATAAAGCTGATGTTAAAGCTATTTTAGATATTGTAAATGCTACAACTGAAGAGTTTAAAGAAATCCCGAGTATCGATCGTATGATTGCTAATCGCTATGAACAAGAAATTGAAGATGTTCAAGAATGGTTAAGTTTAACGGAATGGTCCCAAGACAATATCTCGAAAGAAACGGTTAAAAAAGTGCAAGACGAATTGTTCGCTTTAAATATTATTCCTGAAAAATGGAAATATGAAGACCTTGTTGAAGATGTATAATTTTAAAACGCCTCACTTATATAGTGAGGTTTTTTTTTGTTTTATATGTGAATGTTAAACTCCGCTTTCTTCCAATTTCTCTCAAAAAAGAAATTGAAATTCATTCTCGGCTTAAAATTAAGAGGAGAGCTACAATAACTCAACGTTAGTAATTATCTCAAATTAGAATTACTATCACCATCGCAAACAGCTCCTCCCTTCAGCTGAAGGGAGGTGTATTTTTCAAAGAAAAAGACGGAGAGTTTGTCCAAAAACGCGAAGCATTTTTAAAAGTGTACAAGAATAAAACTCCTCTTTCTTCCATTTTCTTTTTAATTAAGAAATTGAAATTGATTCTCGGCTTAAAATTAAGAGGAGAGCTACAATAACTCAACATTTGTAATTATCTCATATCAAAGTTAAAAAGACCATCGCAAACAGCTCCTCCCTTCAGCTGAAGGGAGGTGGTTTCTATTTAAATAGAAATCGGAGAGTTTGTCCCAAAACGCGAAGCAGTTTTATCCAAAATTATAAAAGCAACAAATTTTATAGTAACTTGAAGCCATGTATCGCGAACAAGTTCACAGTAAACAAGAGTTAAAACAACTAAGAGCAAAACTAAGACAAAGTCTAACGCCTTCGGAAGCTTATTTGTGGACTAAACTTAAAGCTAGACAATTCCACAATACAAGATTTACAAGACAACATAGCATCGGGTATTATATTGTTGATTTTTATTGTGCTGAACATCTATTAATAATTGAATTAGATGGTGAAATTCATAACAATCCTGAACAATCAGAAAAAGACAAAAGAAGAACAAAGTATCTAGAACACCTCGGTTACACAGTGCTGAGATTTGAGAATAAAATGGTTTTTGATTTTTTACCCTCTGTTTTTATGGCTATTGAAGAGCATATTCGTTAAGATATTAGAATACTTAAACTCCTCTTTCTTCCAATTTCTCTTTAATTAAAAAATTAGAATTCATTCTCGGCTTAAAATTAAGAGGAGAGCTACAATAACTCAGTATTAGTAATTATCTCAAATTAAAGTTAAAAACACCATCGCAAACAGCTCCTCTCTTTAGCTAAAGGGAGGTGTATTTTTCAAAGAAAAAGACGGAGGGTTTGTCCCAAAACGCAAAGCAGTTTAATATATAATAAATAACAAACTCCTCTTTCTTCCAATTTCTCTTTAATTAAGAAATTGAAATTCATTCCCCTCTTAAAATTAAGAGGAGAGCTACAATAACTTAGGATTAGTAATTATCTCAAATCAAAATTAAAAAGACCATCGCAAACAGCTCCTCCCTTCAGCTGAAGGGAGGTGTGTTTTTCATAGAAAAAGACGGAGGGTTTGTCCCAAAACGCGAAGCAGTTTTAATATATAATAAATAACAAACTCCTCTTTCTTCCAATTTCTCTTTAATTAAGAAATTAGAATTCATTCTCGGCTTAAATTTAAGAGGAGAGCTACAATAACTCAACATTTGTAATAATCTCATATCAAATTTACTATCACAGCACTATTAGTAAAAGTAAAAGCGAAAACAAGACTAAAAACACCTTACCAATCTATCACATCCAAACCGTCAGACGCTAACAAATTATTAGTTTGACTAAAATGTCTGTTCCCAAACCAATAGCCACGATTAGCACTTAAAGGCGAGGGATGTCCAGAGGTCAAAATATGATGTTTATCGGCGTCAATTAACTTCCCTTTTTTCTTAGCAAATCCTCCCCAGAGTAAAAACACTACGTTTTCTTTTTGGTCACTAATCATTTTAATAACAGCGTCTGTAAAGCTTTCCCAACCTTGTTTTTGATGACTTCCAGCCTCGTGTGCCCTAACGGTTAATGTCGCATTTAGCAAAAAGACGCCTTGTTGGGCCCAACGCTCTAAATTTCCGCTTGACGGATATGGTTTCCCTAAATCGGTTTCAATCTCTTTAAAAATATTAATCAATGATGGCGGATGTTTTACCCCCTCATTTACACTAAAACACAACCCATTGGCTTGGTTGTAATTATGATATGGATCTTGACCAATAATAACAACTTTTAAGTCGTCTAAATGGCAGGTGTCAAAAGCATTAAAAATCAAATTTTCTGTCGGAAAACATTGATTTTGTTTATAATCTTCAGTAACAAATTGAGTTAAATCCTTAAAATAGGGTTTATCAAATTCGGTTTGTAATGGTGTTTTCCAACTGTGATGTATATTGACGTTCATAACTTTTAATTATTGACCTTTAATTCAAGCACAAAATAATACTATCTTTAAGAATTCTAAACCAATTTGTTAATTATTAAATGACCATTCAAAACGCGACAATCAATGATATGGACGATATCTTTAAGCTATACAAAATAGCTTCTGATTATCAAAAGACTAAGAAAACTGTGGTCGTTTGGCCTGATTTTGATCGTGATATGGTCATTTCAGAAATCAAAGAAAACCGTCAATTTAAATTTATCATTAACAATACGATTGCTTGTGTTTGGGCGATTACATTTAAAGATGATCAAATTTGGGAAACGAGTCAAAATGATAATGCAATGTATATCCATCGTATTGCTACTAATCCTGAATTTAGAGGCCAGCATTTGGTGACTAAAATAGTCGACTGGGCAAAAGGTTACGCATTAACAAAAGCAATCGATTATATTAGACTAGATACCTTAGGTAACAACACGGGATTAATTGCATATTACAAACAATCAGGTTTTGATTTTTTAGGCATGTTTGATTTAAATAATACGAACGGTTTACCGGAACATTACCATAATCAGCGCGCCTGTTTGTTTCAAATACAACTGAATAAATAAGACTTAAAATTATATAAAAAAGACAATTACATTTTTAATGAAAAACATAAAATTCCCTTCAGCACAATCCATTTTACTTATCATAGCAGGACTAGTGACCTTATTAACTTGGCTGGTTCCAGCAGGTAAATACGAAACTTTAGGTTATAATAAAGAAGCTAATCAGTTTACAAGAGTCAGTCTTGAAAAAACAGAAACCTTAGCAGCAACACAGCAAACATTAGAAATCCTAAACATTAAAATTCCGTTAGAAAAATTTACTAATGGAGACATTAACAAACCTATTAATATCCCTAATACGTATCAAGAATTAGAAGCGCAACCACAAGGGTTTTACGATTTTGTTAAATCGCCAGTCAAAGGAATCATAGAATCAGCAGACATTATTTTTCTAGTTTTAATTATTGGAGGATTAATAGGTATTATAAACAGTACAGGTGCTTTTGATGCAGGAATCAGCAAATTGGCAACCGCATTAAAAGGGCGCGAATTCATCTTAATTATATTAGTCACTGTTTTAGTGGCAGCTGGAGGAACAACGTTTGGTTTTGCAGAAGAAACGATTGCCTTCTACCCTATCTTAATCCCCGTGTTTTTAGCCGCAAAATATGATGCTATGGTCGGTATCGCCTCTATATTTTTAGGAAGTGCTATTGGGACGATGTGTTCTACAATTAATCCATTTAGTACTATTATTGCTAGTGATGCTGCAGGTATTAGTTGGACTACAGGACTTGGTGGCAGACTGTTTATGCTACTAGCCTGTTTGACTATTGCTTTAATTTATATTATTAGATATGGTAAACGCGTCCAAAAAGACCCTACAAAATCTGTTATTTACGATCAGCAACAACAAATAGCAGCGTTATTTTCTCATAAAACAGAAACCGTACAATTCACAACCCGTTTACGCCTATCTTTAATTGTGTTTGCTTTATGTTTTATAATCATGATTTATGGTGTTGTGGCTTTAGAATGGTGGTTTGTGGAGATGACTTCTGTCTTTTTAGTAGGTTCCATCTTAATTGGTGTCATTGCAAAAATAAAAGAAACAGAGTTTATAGAGACGTTTGTTAAAGGCGCAGGAGATTTATTGGGAGTCGCTTTAATTATTGGTATAGCACGTGGTGTAACGGTGATTATGGCTGATGGATTGATTAGTGATACGTTATTATATTATGCGAGTTCTATGACGGAAGGCATGAATAAAGGGCTTTTTGCGAGTGCTATGACGGCTATTTACGCGGGATTATCCTTTTTTATTCCAAGTAGTTCAGGAATGGCGGTATTAACCATGCCTATCATGTCACCTTTAGCAGACAGTGTTGGTGTAGGAAGAGAGCTTGTTGTTAACGCTTACCAATATGGCTTGGGGTTATTCTATTTTATCAATCCTACAGGTCTTATTTTAGCCTCATTAGCAGTGGTAAAAGTCGGTTTTAATAAATGGATAAAATTTGTAATGCCGTTATTTATAGTACTAATTATCTTTACTTTAGTGGTGATGACAGTCTCTAGTTACTTATAAAACACAATAGAAACCAAAATATCTGCTTAAGAACAGATATTAGTAATTATCTGCTTTTAAACAGATATTGTTGCATATCTGCTTAAAAACAGATATATTTATAAAAACTAATAAAAAATGGTAGCAGTTTTAACAGGAGACATTATTAATTCTAGAGAAGGCAATGTCTCGCAATGGTTGGATATTTTAAAAGGCACGCTTAATAAATATGGACAAACACCACAGCAATGGGAAGTATTTAGAGGGGATAGTTTTCAACTTGTTACCACTCCAAAACAAGCCTTGTTAGCAGCGTTACATATTAAAGCAGCGATTAAACAAAATGAAAGTTATGATGTTAGAATAGCCATCGGTTTAGGAGAAGAAACCCATAACGCTAAAAAAGTAGCCGAGTCCAATGGTACGGCTTATATCAATTCTGGAGAAGCTTTTGAAGCCTTAAAAAAGCAAACATTAGCCATAAAATCTGACCTACCAGAATGGGATCAACCTTTAAACATCATGTTTCATTTAGCACTATTAACGGCTAATAATTGGAGCAGTACCGTTGCTAAAGTCATTTTAACAGTATTAGAACACCCTACAAAAAACCAAAAAGATATTGCAAAACTCTTAGGTAAATCACAAAGTAATATTAGTGAAGCCTTAAAACGTGGCGGTTATGAAGAGGTTATGCAACTAAACAACTACTACCAAAACCAAATTATAAAACTATGATGTTATTAGTACTTAAATTAGTGTTAGCACACGCCATTGGCGATTTTGTGCTGCAACCAGAAAAATGGGTTATAGACAAAGCGTCAAAAAAGCACAAATCAAAATATTTGTACTACCATATTTTAGTACATGCCATTGCCTTAATAGTAGCCTTACAATTTGATTTTAACTATTGGTTGGGTATTTTAAGTATTCTAGCCTCTCATTATATTATAGATCTTATAAAAATTAATCTAACAGAAAAAGTAAATGCCAGACTTCTCTTTTTCTTAGACCAAATCGCACATCTAATTATAATTGTTCTTGTTGCTTTAGCTTATACGTCGTATTCCATAGATTTTTCAGAAATTTATTCAAAAAACAACATTGCCTTTCTTCTATCAATAATTGCTATCTCATCCATAGCCCCAGTAGTTATGCGCTTAATGATGAGCCAATGGGTTATCGAAGAAGATAACACAGATCATTCTCTTGAAAAAGCCGGAAAATACATTGGTATTCTAGAACGACTATTTGTCTTTGGATTTATTATACTTAACCAATGGAGTGCAATAGGCTTGCTAATTACAGCTAAATCGGTATTTAGATTTGGTGATTTATCAAAATCTAAAAACCGCAAGTTAACCGAGTATGTTTTAATAGGCACCTTAGTCAGTTTTGGTATTGCTATAGCTGTCGGTTTAGCCTATAATTACGTTGTCAAACTAGACTAATACCATCGACATTTAAAAATCAATAACACCCACCAACCATGACCACAAAACATTTTTTATACAGTCTATTAATTTTGAGTAGTGTTAGTTGTAAACCAAAATTATCTGGAGACACCGAAGACGGTTTAACCGCCTCGTTATTGGTGGTTAAAAAAGAACTAAATGTAACTGAACAAGAAAAATTAGACAATGCCATTGGCGTTATTGGCCTGTATGCCATGAAAGAAAAATGGGAACATCCAGATAACCACCCTAACCAGTCTATAACAGCTATTACATTGAGCACACTAAACAACAAATCGTATGACGCTGTTGTTAATTTTGCCGAAGATTTTATTGAAACCCTTAACCAGGATAAAATAGACGCTCTAGAATCAGAAATCTTAAAACTAGACGCACAACGTAAAAAAACAGATTCCGTTATTACACTACTCGACGGATTTAAACCTTCAGATATTCTTATAAAAAAAGATAATTGGGGCGAACCAAACCTTTATCTTAAAATTAAAAACACTAATAATTTAAAGGATATCACCAACTATATGTTTACTGTAAAGCTATACTCTATCGCTCAGGATAAACTCATTTTATCCACAGGTTCTGGAAGTAGTTTTGAAGATGGTAATACACTAGTTAATGATCAATTTTTCTGTAATATATCAGCATCACTAGCTTCAATAATCCAAAATAGCAGACGACTACAAAAACTACAACCAACGTTTAACTATCCTATAACAGATTTGGCGCAATATGACTTACGTGTCCAAATTATTACGAGTCAAATAAGACTAAAAGATAGGACCACTTATGATTATCCAGAGCAAAACCCTGAACTAATACAGGAACAAATACAAGCATTAAAAGACCAAATACAAACATTAAAAAACACGAACAACAGCTTAGATAATTTTTCTCAAGAAGCAGATGACACTAATGACCAAACACCAGCTTTTAATGAAGATTATCTAGCAGATTTAGAAGTCATCAGAAAAAAACCAGTAAATCAATTAGAACGTATTAAAAAAGTAAAACCTAATCTAAACTTAACCTTTCCTGCTAATTATGACGTCAAAAAGAAAGCTATTGGAGGTATGTATATCTTTAGTTTAAGTGACAGTCTGGTCTTTGATAATTCCAATAAAGATTTGATACAATATCAAATTCAAGACACCACTTATATCGAATATCAAGACAGTTATAACAAACCAAATGGTAAACTACTTATTCTAAACAACCCCACTGTTGCATATGACTTTAAAGAAACAATGGACGCTGTAATAGAAGAAGCACAACGTATGCATACCATAGATGCTGACGCTTCTGGTTATATGTACCAAATAATAAACAACTACAAACTAGTACGTTATTTTAAAATACAAAACGACCATTATTTATACACAATGGATTTCAAAAACTTAGAAGACTGCGTTAAAGAGTTTGACCGTTCTAAAAATATGATACAGTAATATCAGCTCGCTTTCGCGGAAATAAAGCCAAAAGCCTCACCGTTAACACCGAAACTATAGTACTAAAAAACAACCTAATAACATTTAACATGGTCGGGGAACTCAAGACAATTATACTAGTCGTCACCGTTATTATTTTAATCATAGTAAAAATAACAGGTGCTTATCAGGTCAAATCAAACCGCAAACACCGCACCAATTTACTAAGCAAGCTAAAAAGCTTTCCTATAGTATTGGATACTATAAAAATAGACGGATTACATTGGACAGAAAACAGAGCGGTTGATGTGTACGATAACGAACTGTATCCAAACCAATCGTCTTCTTGTATTGAACCTGCCACTAACGACTATCATAAACAGAAGGACATTATTAAATTTAAATCTAATTTAATCATCCCAATCACTTATATGGGGCAAACGCATAATTTTAAAACGACGTTACCAATAGAGCATACCATTGTAAGGATGAAGTTTTACGTCAAAAAAACAATGCCAATCTATATCGTAAATGCTACACCAGATAGTGTTCAGTTTTTAATTGACTTAACGTTTATGGACATTCCAATGCTATCCGTAAAAACCACACCTTATTTTACAAAAAAGGACTAACCAATATGAGATACGCAATACTACTCCTCTGCTCTACCCTCTTTTTACTAATGTCTTGTAATAACAGGAAGCAACCTAAAACTATAGACACAGAAACAAAGATTATAGCGCTAGAGAACCATTCCCAAAAATTATTAACAGAAACCGAATTAAACGCCAAAGACTTAAATCAATTACGCTTACTACGAAATGAGGTGTATGCCAGGAAAGGGTATGTCTTTGATAGTACCGAATTAAACACTTATTTTAATGCACAACCCTGGTATTCACCTAGAAAAAACGATCCTATTTTTCTTACCGAAATGGAGAAGCAATACGTTCACCTTATAAAACAAATTGAAAAAGCGAAAAGAACAGAAACTATTATTTACAAAGCATCACAATCACCATATACCCGTTTTAGAGACACCATTGCTATAAATTATAAGGACAATAAAAAACTATTGGATGTACTCCAATTATTTCCAAAGTCAAATATGGGCAGTTGGGATTGGTCTCAAAAAGACCGTACGACCATGGTTGATTATATTAAAACACATAATTATATCGTAGACACCACAGCACAATTTTTAAATATCAAATACGTCAAACCCAACACTATGGGCTTATCTGTTGTGGACGGCTTTTGGACGTTATCTCTCTATACTCTCGATGCGGACAATACCTTGGTTATTACTAATGATAGCGTGGGCGATGGTAATGACTATACCGTATATCTATTAAAAAATGCTGTTTTACAACTTATAGACGCCACTTCTATTTTTGGTGATTACTTTAATGTATTACTTCAAAATAATTCTGAAGCCTGTCAAAACCTTCTAGAAGAAAACAAAATCACTTTTGATTACGACTTCAGTGCGCCCCAAAGCATTACCATTGCTTCTTGGGCTTTCCATCAAGACGAGGATTCAGACTGTTTTAAAGGTAACACGATAGTATTACAATTAAATAAAAAAGAAGGTCGCTTTCTAGTGTCGGATACCTATTGGAAAGAAAACGACTAAACTATTAAATACCTTAAACGCTATAATCAAACTTCATGATCTAAGCTTTTTTTAGAACCATAATTAACCTAAATTGCTTATTTTTATATCAAACCACTCAATAACAACACAATACACTTGTCAATTTTCATTTAAAATGCGCTAGTTAAACTAAAACATATGGCACTAAAAACAGTTTTAATTATAGTTATAGCGCTTTCGCTGAATGCTTGCCAAAAAGCGAAAACAACCACTGAAACCACAGCACCACAAATCAGCCAACAAGACCATAGCACCGCATTTTTAAAAGTCCTAAACAAACATTTGGACGCTATCCCAACTAAGGATTTAGAAACCCTAAAAAGCACCCTGACGCCAAACGGAAACATGCAGCTTATTTTACCACAAACAGAACCAACAAATACCAATACGGACTTTTTAAACTACCATAAAGCGTGGTTTGCAGCAGATCTAGAATGGGATTTTATCACCACCATTCGGAATATACAAATTGGCGAACGCATAGGGATGGCCATCGTAGACGTTGTCTATACCTGACCGTTAAGAGCTAATACACCCTATTTTAATCATATGATTGTAAGCTACGATTTACAAAAAATAAATGGGCAGTGGTATTTTATAAAAGACCATGCCAGTTCTATACAAAAAAGTACAGATTTAGAAAATTAGACGCTCTCTTTAATGACAATACATCACCATTACCCTGTGCACAACAGATAATAACTATTCCTTTTTTAAAGATCATATTATAGTTACAATACTTAGTTTTACGGTTTTCAAATTTAAAGATGCGCTATTTTATACATTTAGGATTCGATGGTACCCATTACAGCGGTTGGCAACGTCAAAATGACACACAAAACACCATTCAGGAAGTTATAGAACAAACACTCTATAAACTCTTTAAAAAAACCGTCAGCGTTTATGGTTGTGGTCGGACAGATGCAGGTGTGCACGCTAGTCAATATGTTATTCAAATCACTCTAGAAGACGCCCCTACTTTCGATTTAAAATTCCGATTAAATAAAAACCTACCCAATAGCATTGCAGTATTTCAAGTTATTAAAGTTAATACCACGCAACATTGTCGTTATGATGCGACCACACGCGCTTACGACTATTTTGTCCATTGGAAAAAAAACCCAATCTTAGTTACCAACAGTTCGTTTTACGAAGATTACACCTTAGATTTTGACGCCATGCAAAAAGCAACTGCTATCATACGTCAAACTAAAGATTTTAGAGCCTTTTGCAAGCAGCCCGATTTATACGATAATACCATGTGTGACATAAGCCATTGTGCTTTATTTATTAACGATGCCCAAGGTAGACTCCGTTTTACTATTACAAGCAATCGGTTTTTAAGAGGCATGGTCAGGATTTGTATATATTACCTTTTAGAAGTCGGACGCGGAAAAATGACAATAGACACCTTTAAAGCCATTTTAAACCAAGACAAAAAATTAAAAACCACCTATGCAGCACATCCCAATGGTTTATTTTTAAGCCAGGTAACGTATCCCTATTTACAATTGGATAATACCAATAATTTAGTGACTATATTACGTGCAGGCTTGGAATAGTTTTAATACAAAGCTATCACAAGATAAAATTAGAGCATTAATTTTAATGCTATGACATTTTTTTAAAAAACAGTCCTATTTTAATTATAACCTATAGTGTTGCATTAAATTTGGCTTGCAACGATGACCATTTATGAAAAACACGTATATACTACTATTAAGCTTATGTTCTTTTTTATACTGTAAGTCGCAAACAACAACCAAAATTGTAGACACCTTTATTACCTCCTATAATAGCAAAGACTCCATTGTAACGTCTCAAATATTACATAAAGATTTTGTAGAATTATGGAAAAAAGACACCGTCATAAAAGGACCAACTAACTACTTTAAACATTATGCTTGGGGCAAAGTCATGCATGACAAAGAGGAAATTAAAATAATACAAGCAGATTCTAATAGCGTAATAACTAGGTCCACATATTATTCGGATAGAGATAGATTACTAAATATTACGCCCTATAAATCTCAAAGAACTTACACCATCAAGGATCATCAAATTATAAAAATTGTAGGTCAAGGTTTTCAATATTACAAAGCCTATGACCAACCCAGAAGAAAAAAATACGACCGTTTTTTTAGTTGGTTAAAGCAACACCATAATCTAACCACATTTGATTTCCCTTTTGATGCAAAAGGTGCTGTAAAATTAAAAAAAACACTATTAGACTATACTAAAAATGGGCAGTAACGCCTATAAAACAAGACTATAAAGTAGTAATCCTTTTAATATATTAATACAATGCATACGCTTTTTAATACACTCTTTTTTGTTTTAATCATCACGTTTTATAGTGTCAATATAAATAACAAAACAATTGTCGAATCTTATATTGAAGCTAGAAACAACTATGATATCTCAAAAATAGTAACTCTTGTGGATAGCGCCTATCAAGAGATTTATTACGATGGCACCTTAGAAATTAAAGATATAGCACATCTCAAACAAACTATATTATTTGGAAAAGAAATAGACTCCAAAATTAAATTAGTAAGCCTAACGTCTAAAAATAATACAGTAACAACCTTAGAAGAAAATAGTAATTATATAGACAGTGCGCTGGGCAGAAAGTTGAGAACATTTAAAATTAGTTATACCTTTAAAAACGGAAAAATTTTAAAGCAAAAAATAGAACCTATAAAAGGCCATAAAGCGATCGTAAAATTTAATGACGCCTGTTGGGATACGTTTCTTAAATTTTGTAAAAAGCATGATATTAATTATCAGAGTGACACCATGGATTCCGATTTGGGTCGTAGCTTAAAAAAAGCGTTAGGTAGATATGTAGACGCTAAAAACACTATACAATCAAATGAGTAAAACAATTACCGCAAGACCAAAAAGTATCATACTATTTATTTTAATATTCTGTTTCATAATAAGCCTTGGTTTAATCATACTGCTGTATACTAAAAACGAAATCGTGGTATTTTTAAGGTTGTTTATCGCTTTTGTTGTTTTCTCCATGTTTTATACCTTTAAACAACTTACTTATTTAAGCGTGCATACAAACTATATTAAAACCGGATTTTTTACCAAATATAAATACCAGGATATCGCTAGTATAACATTGTACGATCACACAAAATATAGGTTTTTATTTTTCCCTATGGTAGAAGCCTGTTTAACCATAACCTTAAATAATGGTAAAAAAATAGTTGTCCAAGATAACTATTGTGCTAATTTATGGAAGCTCCGTTGGTTTTTAGAAAACCGATTTATAAAAAACAACACCGCTTTCAATTTTAATTTTAAGCCTAATTTTGATTGCAACACTAACCTTAATACAACCAGTCCAATCACTTTAGTAACTAAAGCACTCCCTTTTATTTTAGTGCTGGCTTTAGTCACTTTGATAAGCAGTAGTTTAGCCGCCTATTGTAATATAGATCACGCCGAATGGTTTATAATTACCAGTGCTTTATGCGTTTTTATATTGCTAATAATAGCTGCAAGATCAAACTATATAGAAAGCTGTGATAAAGCCTTATACATTAAAAATTTAGTGTTTAAAAAACAAAAGACACCATTAGCCTTAGATCAAATTAATCATATTGAATTAAAACTAATAAGTCACGGAAAAGGAAGTACTACACAACTAATCATACACATGGTTTACCATAAAGTCTATCGTTTTTCAGTGGATGATCTCAAGCAAGAACGCCTCCAAAATATGATTAGTCAGCTAAACAAGCTTAACATTAGGTTTCAAGATTTAAGAGGTTAAAGTCCATCACTACATAGGGCTACTTTTGTATTAATTACAGCCCTTTGTGGATTCCCGTAAAACTATGCCAAAAACAGTAATTATCTTTGGGTAAATATACGTAGTTCTACGTATTGTATATGGAATTTATAAAGTGTAGCTTCGCTAAACCAATTACAAACAGGTACTTAATTTATGGGTATCCCTTAATATTTACGGGGTATGTGGAATAAAAGTCTCCATATAACGAGTTGTGCCACATTTTAGAAACCAAACTAAAAACAAAAAATATGTGGGTTAAAGCCTATATTAAATATAAAACGAACGATTTAACTGAATGTGATTTACTCTTTAAACATGGTAAAATCCAAGAAGTAAATATGGAATTTTTTAAAAATATAAAAGCTTTTCAAAACAATTCCGAATTAGCAGATAATATTGAAATATTGAAAACATACAATCCAGATGCTACAAATAATTTCTGTAAATATTTCATAAAAAAATCAATCGCGAAAGAAGTTCATTTAATGTATTTGGATTTAACTTATTTTAGATATTTAAAATTACAATGGCAACTAAAATATTTTTTAATACAATCACGTGACTTTAAAATGTCAATTCTTAAATATCTAGCAATAGCCTTATTAGGTTTTATTGGCGGATTTATATTTCAAAAAAACAAAGTTGAAGACAAAGTTCCGAATAATAGTGACAGAATTGAATTAACAAAATCTACTGATTCAATAATTGCTGATAAAAAAACGGATACTTTAAAATGATATTTAACGGAATTAAAAACGTGGCACAACAAAGTACTGTGTTAAAAACAAGTGAAATCTCATTAATTTTTCACGAACGTACTTTTATATTCTTTATCAAATATTAACCCTGATTTAGCAATGGCAAAGGCTTGTTTTAATAAACAAACTTTTAGAAATTACGCTTATAAGCACGAAAATGATTTAAAAGGAAACTCATTAATTTTATATTTAATAGAAAAAGATAAATTCATTAAAATGGATTGTTTGATAATAAAACTATGCTAAAAACAGTAATTATCATTGGGTAAATAATTAGTATAAATATACGTAGTTCTACGTATTGTATATCGTATTTATAAAGTGTAGCTTCGCTAAACAAATTAACACCAGGAACTAAAGTTGCGGATGTCCCATAATATTTACGGGATATTTGGAACAAAAGTCTTTATATAACGAGTTGTAGCCACAATAAAAAAAACACTATGGGAACTTATAGCCGAATGGCAGATGAAATAGAAGAATTTGATCATATGTTAGATTTTTTTAAGGAAGTATATAGTAACACTAATATTATCAAAAAAAATAAATTTCTTAAAATTATACAATTCTTGTATAATTTCAGCAGCCTAGGACAAATTAACGAAGCTAGTTATATAAAAAACAGATTACTTCCTGAATATAAAAGATTACAATCTTTAACACAAATTAGCAATAATGATTTAGCAGAGTCAAACGATATGCTAAAGCAACTTTATGAAAAATTAAGTTCAAGTAGTTTGTTAGAAACTAAACATTATTCAAATTCTGAGAAATACTATAACAATAGAATTGTAGAGTTAGAAAAAAGAGAACTCGAATTAAAAAACATTCTTGCACACAATCAAAACGCAAATAAAGAACAAAAAAAAGTCTCTGAAGAAACTAAGAAAAAGCTTTCAGGTATTGAGAATGAATTAAACCAGAAAAAAAGGGAATTAGAAATAAAACAAAAGCAAGAAGATGCAAAAAGTGACTGGGAACAAAAAATAAATGATACATTCACACAACTTAAAGATTACTTAAAACCTATAAAGCAAGAACATAATAGATTAAATGTATTGTACTATGTCTTTGCTGGCCTTTCAATTATAACAGTAATTATCATTTCTACAATCGAAATGAATGCTGTCTATAAATTAGCGTCTAATAAAGATTTTCCAAACTTCGAACAATATTTAATGCTTTTCTTACCATTACCAATTGCAGGTGCTTTAATGTGGGGATTTGTTTTTCAAATGAACAGAGCACAAAGACAACTCATCGCTATTTCTAATAATATTCACAATATAAATTATATACAAGGTCTATTAATTTCAATAAATAATTTATCCCCTAATATCAATGATGGCATATTAAGAATTAATAACGCACTTGATAAAATAATATCTAATCACCTAAAAAATAAACCAATAATTTCTGAGTCAGAACTTTTAAAAGAGGAAAATAAAGATAAAAACAGTACTGTTGATTTAGATAAATTATTGAAACTCATTAAAACCGTAAAGGAGTCAGTATAATAAATACTGTGGCTAATCGAGTAGACGGCTCCGACTAAAATAGCCGGAGTGCGCTCTCACACCACCGCACGTACGTAACTGCGTTTGTCCTTTCGTCTCTATTGCGACCAACAATAGCACTCAGGAACGTATACGGCGGTTCACCAAATTGAAGTTTGCCTATTATTAATATAATCTAACAAAGGCTTATACCCTTTTCGTTTAAGCCGTATATAATTAATTGCTAGTTTTTTAGCTTGCTTACGAAAATTGTTCTGAATGTTCTATTTGTTTTTTATTTGCTAAATTAGTTACTTATACACGACACTAATCATATACAAACACAGTTAGTAACAAAACAAATGAAAAACCAAATTACATTAATAATATCTATCTTTTTGACAATGAATGCTTTCTGTCAAACTGATGCACCTAAATCTATTTTGGTTACTAAATTTTATAGTTTTGAGACACTTGCTTTAGTTGTAAGATTTGACAAAGGAATAGATTCTATAAATTTCCCAATTGATACAAATCTGATTAAATCCAAAAACAAAACATTGGATATTAATGGTCAAAATTTATCTCCAAAAAAAATATATTATGACTATCGATTTACTGCAAAAATTGATACAACTTACAAATTACCTTCAGCAAAACTTTGGTCAAATAATAAATCTTACGAAATTCCAATAGACGAATATGTGATTCTTAAAAAACCTGTCAAACTCTCTAAACTTGATTCCCTAAAATTGGCTGATGAACAAGAAGTTGATAGAATAGACAAATATAAAGCTGCTGCAAAAGAAAGACTTGAAGGGGAAATTGCATCTCGAATTTCAAAGAATATAAATGATAGAGCTTTATTACTTTGGACAGATAAAAATATTTTTAAAATAAATGACCGTTTTAAGATTGTTATTGAAAGCAATATGAATTTTGACAAAACAAGTATTTCAATGGAGTTTATAGAGAATTTAAGTGAGAAATTTAATGTAGAAAAAGCAGGGATTTCGACACTTTATGAGAATGGATTTGAATATCATTACATATATTTTATTTGCAAAGCTTCAGCAACTGGAAAAATAAATATTGAACCTTTAGAAATTAAAATTGAAAAGAAAAAGATAAAAACCAACGAATTGAATTTTGAGATAATTGATTGACCTAAGTAATAGTAATAAAAGCCCAGTTACCAACAAAGTACTGTGTTAAATACAAGTAAAATCGCATTAATTTTTCACTAACGTCCTTTTATATTCTTTATCAAATATTAATCCTGATTTGGCAATAGTAAAGGCTTATTTTAATAAACAAACTCTTAGAAATCAAGATTATAAACACGGAAATGATTTAAAAGGACGCTCACTGATTTTATATTTAATAGAAAAAGATAAATTCATTAAAATGGATTGTTTGATAATAAAACTATGCTAAAAACAGTAATTATCTTTGGGTAAATTTTAGTGTAAATATAAGTAGTTCTAAGTATTGTATATCGTATTTATAAAGTGTAGCTTCGCTTAACCAATTACAAACAGGAACTTAAGTCACGGATATCCCTTAATATTTACGGGATATTTGGAACAAAAGTCTTTATATAACGAGTTGTAACACATTCTGAAACTAAAAGAATAACAAAAGTAGTAGCTTTTGAAATTTGATGTTGAAGAACTAAAAAAAATATAAAAAACCACAAGTTTCTTCTCAAACAAAAAAGTGAACCTAAATGATATCAAAAATTAATAAATTCTTATTTTATACTTTAGATAATGCTAATTTAATTCAACATATTGGAGAATCAAGAGAAAAATGTATTGATTCCCAATTGGACGAAAATGAAAATAGAAAATTCGAAAAAAAAACACAAGCTTTATTCGATTTAATTAATTTCGATTTTCAACTAGAAGAATATGGTAAAGCAAATTGGTTTATTGAAAGCTCATATGAAGACTGTGATATGGAAAACCTAAAAAGCTATCTATTATCAATCAATCAAACTGAAACGGTTAATTCTATAACATCATTTTACAAATTCTATAAAAAAAACATTAAAGATTTTGAATATTTAAAACCTTATCCAAAAGACTTTGAGAAGAAATTCGATGAATTAACAAGTAAAATGGAAAGTGAAGGTATTATAATTTGTAAACTAAATGAAAGCATTGATGTAGTTGCAGATACTATTAGACGAAACCCTAATAATTATTGTAGAGATGAAAATGGGCAATATTTAGAGCGTTTTTTTAATGGGTTTTTAGGTTATAAAGCAAATAATGGGAATCTTTTCAAGGAATATAATTTTTTCTTGGGTAAACCACATGGATTATGTCTAGATTATGATATACATACTCAGAATAAAAAAAAACTTAGTGTATTTAATAAAGGTGAATTAGTAATAACCTTAAAACAATGGGATTATGATGGTGCTCTTAAATATGAACGAACATTTGACAATGAAAAAATTTGGAATAAAGGTAATATCTCTATTGTTAAAGATTTTAGAAACGATTTAATGACTAATTATTATGACAACGGTAATAAAAGATATGAGGCAACTAACTTACATGATACAAATAAAATACTTAGAAAATGGGACGAAAACGGTAACATGATTGATTAGATCCTATTATTTAAGTTTCTATCGATTTAAAATCTATTTACATTTAATAATAACGTGTTACAACAAAGTACTGTGCTAAAAACAAGTAAAATCGCATTAATTTTTCACTAACGTGCTTTTATATTCTTTATCCAATATTAACCCTGATTTAGCAATAGCAAAGGCTTGTTTTAATAAACAAACTTTTAGAAATTACGCTTATAACTACGGAAATGATTTAAAAGGAAGCTCACTGATTTTATATTTAATAGAAAAAGATAAATTCATGAAAAATGGATTGTTTGATAATAAAACTATGACAAAAACAGTAATTATCTTTGGGTAAATAATTAGTATGAATATACGTAGTTCTACGCATTGTATATCGTATTTATAAAGTTTAGCTTCGCTTAACCAATTACAAACAGGAACTTAAGTTAGGGATATCCCTTAATATTTACGGGATATGTGTATTAAAAGTGTTTATATAACATGTTGGCGACAAGCAGAAAAATGAAATCGAAACTCTTATCAATATTCATAATAATTCAATTTCTTTCTTGTAAAACCGAAAGAAAAATGATTTTTTCAGATTTTGTAGAGGTAGAAAAAATTGAAAAAGTAATAATGAGTAATAACTCTGGGGAATTCATATTATCAACTGAGCAACTTACAAAATTCAAAAGACAGATTTCCTCATTAATCTATGAACCTGATATTACGGTGAAATTAGGAGCAATACATATGACCTTGATTATTGACAATAAAAAATATGATATAGCAACTGCAACACATGGAGATTTTGTTGAGATTGATTATGATTTAGTAACTAAAAATAAATCGGAATTTAGTAATGTTTTCTTTAAAACTAACGGAATAAATTTTGACAATTATAAAAAAACGGAATAAAACCAGTTACCAACAAAGTACTCTGTTAAAAAACAAGTAAAATTTCATTAATTTTGCACTAACGTACTTTTATATTCTTTATCAAATATTAACCCTGATTTAGCAATAGCAAAGGCTTGTTTTAATAAACAAACTTTTAGAAATCAAGCTTATAAGCACAGAAATAATTTAAAAGGAAGCTCACTGATTATATATTTAATACAAAAAGATAAATTCATGAAAAATGGACTTTCTGATACTGCTACTACGCCAAAAACAGTAATTATCTTTGGGTAAATAATTAGTATAAATATACGTAGTTCTACGTATTGTATATCGTATTTACAAAGTGTAGCTTAGCTAAATAAATTAAAATCAATAACTTAAGCTGCGGATGTTCCATAATATTTTCGGGATATTTGGAACAAAAGTCTTTATATAACGAGTTCTACGCAATTTAAACCAACAACAGTACAATTTATGAGAAACCTGATTTTAATGACATTAATCCTTCTGAATTTTTCTTGTGCCAATTCACAGGAAAACAAGATTGACCAGAATAAAATAGAAGAAGATTTTGAGCAAATAATCTCAGATATTAAAAATAACTACATATATCTAAATGATAAAAAAGTAGATATTGATTGTATATATTCAAATTATAAGCAAAAAATAAAACTTATAGATTCTGAAGACCAAAGACTATTATTCTTTGAATATTTACTCGATGAATTTTATGATAGTCACGTTATGTTAATGAGAGCAATTAGACCATCATATAGATTAGATTCACCAATTTTCACAGTTACAAACAATGGTAAGGCCAAAATAAAAAATGTATGGCAAACTCAAATTGAGAATATTGATTTAAATATTATAGGTTCAGAAGTTTTAAAAATTAATGGAATCGACCTAATCACTAAAATTGAAAAGTTCCCTACTATTTGCAATGATAAAAACGATTTTGAAACAAGAAATTGGATTACAAATAAAATTATTGCCGGAAAATATAATGAACCAAGAGTTTTAACTCTTAAACTTTCTAATGGTAAAATTATAGATTTTGATTTAGACAAAATAAAACTAAAAAAAAAAAGTAGCCTTTTGACTCTTTCAACAATTAATAATATTGGAATTATTAGGCTAAATAATTCGCTTGGGCAAAATGCCTTAATTGAAAAATTTGATTCTGCGATTGATCGTTTACAAAACACAAAAGGATTAATCATAGACTTGAGAAATACAACAGGAGGTGGAAATAGTTATGTTGCTAGAGGAATTATGAGTAGATTTATTAATGAAAGTATGCCATATCAATTACATCAAATTTTTGATGAAAGTTGGGACAATCAACCAATAATAAAAAGGAGTTGGGCAGAACACGTAAGTCCAAGAAATAAGCAATATAAAAATCCAGTTGTTGTTCTTGTCGGAAAATGGACAGGAAGTATGGGAGAAGGTCTTGCAATTGGATTTGACGGATTAGGACGAGCGGAAATAGTTGGTACAGAAATGAAAAGACTTGCAGGAGGTTCAACAAACAATTTTCATCTTAAAAATGAGAATTTAGACTATAAACTAACCACTGAAAAATTATTTCACTTAAACGGAACACCAAGAGAAAAATATATTCCAGAAAATTATGTGAGTCAATCATCCACTGAAAAAGATGAAACTTTAGAGAAAGGAATTGAATTGATTAACAAAATGACGGAATAAAACTGCGTAGAACACCGGTAACCGTTGCACAACCCCTTAAAAAAGCATAAAAACAGCTTAAAATCTTTGATTTTAAGCTGTTTTTAATTTTAATACGTCATTTTTTCTCTAAAATGCAAGTGGCTTAAAACATAGTATTCGAAGGCTTATTAGGTGGTTTTTGATGCTTTTAATAAAAGCAAGTAGTCCCGCTATACTTTCTGGCCCGTTTTTAATATATTTTAAATACTTTTTAAGATTATAGGTTGTTGCGGATAGATGCATACATTTATTAGCTTGTTTAATCCCAAGGGTATTTACCTTACTCATGCCTAAAAAATGGGTTAGTGTACCAAATACAGGGGCTATCTGCTTTGTCGTTTTCCTTTCATATAGCTCCCTTTTTTGCTAATTGGTCGTCTCCTTTTTCCGAACAAAATATTTGTTACGAAAATGCGATGGCGGAACGTGTAAACGGAATTTTAAAAGATGAATTTTATCACGACCAAACCTTTGATAATGTGGCTCACGCTAAGAGAGCTGCAAAAAAATACAATTAATTGATACAACGAAGTAAGATTACACTTATCTTTAGATTATAAAACACCAAATATGTTATATAAATTATCAGTTTAATTCAATTTTAACCTGTAGCCATATTTCAGGACAAGACATTAAAGAAAGCTGTCAATATGAAAAAAACAGGATTTACAATAACATTTGAAGATGGAGAATCTCATACAAGATATTTAACTCCTGTAGGTATAAAAGATGCATATTGGCTAAATAGTAAAGGAAAACAATTACAACAAGTAGACAGATTTACAACAGAAGCTTTATTTGGAGAAAGCATTAAAATTCAAATTAATACATTTAATGTAAAAGACGGGAAAAAAATAGATGTGAAAATTAAAGCACAAATTGGAGGAAATATTATCCCTGATTTTGAAGAAATAATACATACCATAAAAGTTGAAAATAATAAAGCTATCTTAAAAGATTTTTATATTGACCCAAAATGGTATGATGAAACAGTTGAAAATTATTATTATGATACTACTCCTGTTAATGGATTTACCCCTAAAGCTCATCAAACATTAGTAAACCCAGATGAAGCTATTACATTTACTTTTGATGTAAAATTTAAGGATAAAGAATGGAGTACTTCAAAAAGCTTACCTAAACAAGATACTGATTACTTAAAACCCGTTTCTTATCGAAGAAATTATGAAGAATTAATAGGACTTATTAATATCAATGATGTTAGTCAAAAAGATATTAAAAATAATTATGAAAATAAATTTATTATAAATAAAAACAGTAAAGTAATTAAAGTCGTCGAAAAATTTATTAAAAAAATATCTTCTCAGGGTATAGAAGCAGCAGAGATACTTCACTTAATTGATGAGTACGCTCCTAAGCTCTGGAAAATTTCTGCAAAAGAAGTTCAAAAAAACAACTATGATGACCGCCCTTTATATTGGGCAAGAAATAAAATGTTAACCTACTTAAAACGTAACCCCTGCTATAAAGGTGATTTTAATTTAGAGACTTCCGAAGTTTATAAAGGGACTAAATTAGATACCGCTATCAATGATTTTGAGAATAAAAGCAGAAACTATACAGGTGTAGACTTCTCAAAAGCAAAAGCTGGAAATAAGAAAAAAATACTTATTACTGGATTTGACCCTTTTCAATTAAATCCTGACCCTAAATTCTCAACAAATATGGGTCCAGATTCAGCCGATACTTTTAACCCCTCTGGCATTGTTGCTCTATATTTAAATAAAAATAAAGAATTCCTTAATCAAGATATTTATATACAAACTTGTATCTTTCCTGTACGTTATGAAGATTTTGATAAAAAAGTTGTAGAAAAATTGATATCAAAACACATTTCAAAAGTAGATGCTATTATAACAACCAGTTTAAATGGAGGGAATAATTGGTTTGATATTGAAGCTGATGCAATAGAATATAGAGGAGGATTTCATGATAATATATGCATTGGTGGTCAAGACTACATTAAATACAATTACAATACTAATAGATTTGTACCTAATACTAGTATCACACATAATTTGACAACACTCCCTAAAAAGAAAATTTTTGGAAATAATTCTTCTTTAAAAATTAATGGCCTAAACGTCAAATTTGACTCTACAAAATTAAGTTCTTCAACAGAAGGTGGTGGAGGTAATTATTTATCAAACGAAATAATGTTTATTGCTACTTCAATAAGAGGTAAATCTAATAAACCCGTAGGTCATTTTCATTTAGCAAACCTTAGAAGTATAAACAGAGTTAATGAAGTGATAAATGTAACTTCAGAAATAATAAAAAAAATAATAAAATGATTATGAAAATTACAACTTTTTTAATAGCAATTTTTATTTATCAGTTTTCTTATTCACAAGCATGTGGTGGTGGAGAATTAACATTAGAATTTTACACTAAAAACAATCAACAATTAAAATATGAAATTAAAGAAGTAGAAATTATAGACGATGATTTGTTAAAAAACACAAACGTAGGAATAAAAATAGATTCTACTAACATGAAAGGCATTAAAGAATTAAAATTCGATAAAAATAAATTACCTGGATTTATTTCTCAGTCGATAAATTGCAATAATCATATAGTTGATAATCAACTAAAGTTTAAGACTCTTGAACTATTTAATAAAGTTTTCTTACTAAGGGTATGGAGTGAAAAGGAAGAAGTGAAAATCCTTATTGAATTATTTGGTGGGTGTAATAGAAAAAAAATAATTGTTATGTCAAAAGAACCTATGCTAATCCATAAAGACTAAATAAATAACGTTTTACAATCGAGTAGACGGCTCCGACTAAAATAGCCGGAGTGCGCCTCTCACACCACCGCACGTACGGGTCTCGTATACGGCGGTTCGTAAATCATCACGCCAAAGCTCTTTTCACCCTTGACACTATCTCCTAATTTAGGCATAGGCTACCACTAGTGCTCCTATGCGAATTTTGAAGAGAATCACGTTCAGTCCTTCCTTACTTGTGAGACCTTCTGAGGTATTCCCTCAACTCGTTTCCTGTAAGTACTATGACCTCTGCTGACTTCTCCAAATAGTCAACTCGTAACTTTGGAGACCTCCCCAGGTAATGGCATCCTCTTTCACTCAATCACTGCCGTATCTACATAGTTACCCTTTTGTTACTGTTTGGGCGTTACAATGATGTGCTTGCTTACCCGAATAACTATGCCTCTGTATACGATTTCTGTTCGTCAGTACCGAGTTTTGTTGTGGTATTTGCTCATTAATCAATCACAAATAGCCTTCAGATAAAACCTCACGGTTTTCACCCTTGCGACTTACTAATGCTTCAAGACGTTACTCCTGCGCATAAGGGACTTGCACCCTCTAGATTAATTATCTACCTTTAGGTAAATAAAAAGATGCCCATGCTGGGCACACACACTGTATAAAAAACATAGGACTTTTGTCTTAACTCCAAAAGTCTGTGTTAATTTATGAAGTCCGTCAAATATAAAATTTGGCATTTTCAACAAAAAATATAAAAGCAAAATATTATATTTGGCTAAGTGTCAAACCGAAACGATAGTGCTTATCAACTGCTCTACGTTTCTTATACTAAACGTTGTAAACAATTAAACCAATCAGAATCTGAAAATAGAACAATATGAAATTAGTAGGCTCGTACATTCAATATGGAGGAGGATTTAATAAGGATAATGTTGACAGAAAAGATATTTCTAATGCAATTGAATACTTGAGAAAAACTGATGATGAACACGCTGATTTTTGGATTGGAGTTTATGGAGATAAATCTGAAGAAAAAGTTCTAGAAATTAATAAATGGTTTGAGACTTTTCTACATCTAAATGACAATAAAAACACGTTTTATGCAACTAAACTTAATGACTTTGAGCAAATAACAAATTTGTGTGAGCTTTTCGTTAACGGAAAAATAGAAGAAGTTGAAAAAAAAATGATTGGATATAAATCTAAAATAACGCAAACTGACTAAAAAGTAATTACGGAATGAAAATAATTGTTTCTAGCAAAAAACTGATTGACAAAAATGATTTTTACTAAAGAGTCGAAAGACGACGAACTATATGTGTATATGAATGGGAAGCTCGTTTATAAAAGATGGTTAAAAACTGGACAATCAAAAGTTTTTGACTTAATGGCTTATGACAAATACACAGAGTATTCAATTAATGAAAACAAAAAATAACTGTTTACAATCGAGTAGACGGCTCCGACTAAAATAGCCGGAGTGCGCCTCTCATGCCACCGCACGTACGTAACTACGTTGGTCCTTTCGCCCCTATTGCTACTAGCAATACAACTCAGGAACGTATACGGCGGTTCACCAAATTGAAGTTTGCGTATTATTAATATAATCTAACAAAGGTTTATACCTTTTTCGTTGAAGCCGTATAAAAATAATGCTTAGTTTAGTACTTAATCAAGAGTTAGTGCATTTTTGCTACATCTGATTTTCCTGCGGAAAATCCTCGCATACAAACCCGCAACTATTCTTATACATAAACGTTAGGTATAATTAAAAAAAATGAGAATACTCTTCATCTTAATAATTGCGTTATTATACAATCTGCCTTCATATTGTCAAAATAATGAACAATTTGAATCGGGAAAAATATATAAGATTTATGGACAAATAACTGACGAAACGACTAAAGACACTCTAAATTTTGCAATTCTTGAATTTATGGATACAGATAACGGAAGAATTAAGGTAACAATGTCTGATTTTGATGGAATGTACTCGATATCGTTTTGCTCCAATAAAATAAAAAATGATACCCTTTTATTAAAAACGACTAAAGCATTTTATAAAGAGAAAAAAAGTTATTATAAAATTGATTCCGATACAATTATTAATATAAGTATGACTTTGGAAAAAGATAGAGTCTATACGGAAAAAGAACTTAAGAGATTAAAAAAAGGTATTGGGTTTTTCGAATGTGGAGTTGATGATAATTATTTAGTAGATGAAATGGCGTATCAAAAAAATGAAACAACTTATAGACATTATTGTAGCGGTTTGAAAAAAAAATATAGGAGTTTAATTGATGAGAATGCAGATTTTTCAGAATGGATTTTAGTTGAATAATAAAACTATACCTAATCGAGTAAACGGCTTCGACTAAAATAGTCGGAGTGCGCCTCTCAAACCACCGTACGCAAGTAACTACGTTGGTCCTTTCGTCTCTATTGCCACTAGCAATAGAGCTTAAAAACGTATACGGCGGTGCACCAAATTGAAGTTTGTGTATTATTAATATAATCTAACAAAGGCTTATACCCTTTTCGTTGAAGCCGTGTATAATTAATGGCTAGTTTTAGCTTGCTTACGAAAATTGTTCTGAATGTTCTATTTGTTAAATTATATGACAAAAAATAGTAATTATCTTTGGGGAAATAATTAGTATAAATATACGTAGTTCTACGTATTGTATATCGTATTTATAAAGTGTAGCTTCGCTAAACAAATAAAAAACAGTAACTAAAGTTGCGGATGTCTTGTAATATTTGTGGAATTAAAGTTTCCATGTAACTAGTTGCCAACAAAATAAAACAAGATAAATTAATGAAAAAATATTTAATTATTTTAACATTTTTACTTTTAAGTTGTAAAAAAAGCACCTCAGTAGAAAATAAAACTGACATATCAAAAAAAGCAGATAGTTTAAAAAAAGATTTAAAACCTTTAGCTCCTAAAAAAAAAGCTTACTTATGGTATGTTTCAGATTTTAAAGGAGTGAAATTAAGAAAAACTCCTGATGGAGAAATTATTAATACTCTACCTTATCGTGAGTGTGTTTTCAATTTGAAAGAATTAGATTCTACCTTTTCTAAAGAAGAAAGAGAAGAATGGATAAACGTTGAAGTGTCTAATTTTAAACATATTAGGGCTTTTGTTCCTAAATCTAAATTATCTTCCAAAAAACCTGTTTTCATAAAAAAGAATGAAATTTTATTTGACTCCATAGAAACTAGAGAATTACCCCTAAATGATACAATTGTTAATACTTATACTGGTAATAATAGATTAATGTGTAAGCAGCTAAAATTAGATGATTTTTTTCCAGATTGTGATAATTTTAATATCAAATATCAAGTAAAATTAAACGACTCAATTGTTTCATTATTTTGCCATTATATGGTTGAAGGTCCTGTCGATGCAGGAGAAGCACCAACAATGACTAAAATAATTAATTATCACCTTAAACACAAGATTATTGATATTCTTCCTATACGTTTAGATGATAATCGCCTTAATATTTATCATAAATTTGAAACAGTTTTTAACCTAAAGAAAGATACATTATCTATTTTTAATAAAGCTATTGATTCTGACTCTATTTGTAATGAAAAATTATATAAAATAGAATCTACAGGAAGGTTTATTGAAATATTTGATTTTGATAAAAAAAGCGACTTAAATATAGATGATTTTAATTATTTCTATTTAACTGAGAATAGTATCATCAACGATGAAATAAATGGGACTTTTAGTTTTAATAGCATCGATAGCTTGGAATTTAAAAAATTAAATCTTAGAAGGTTTTATGAAAATGGAGATTACATAAATATTAAGCATAAAACTGAAATAAAAAAAAGTGTAACTAGCGTTGTAGTAGAACATATTAATGAACTTGATGGCATAGTTGAAGTTAGACTTTTTAATTATGATAATAATTTTAATGTAATGGATAATTTAGTGCTTTATTCTAATTCTGAAACTAATAGAATTGTATATGAAATATTCAACGATGCTATATACATTACTAACACGAGTTTAGAAGCTGATGAACATGGTCTTTATAAAATATTGAAAACTGAGATATATAAAATTAATAATATTGGGCAATTTGTGGAACATAAAATCTTTAATGAACATAGAAAATAAAATTAATACTTAAGAATAATTAGTTACAAATCCTGTTGGCAATCAAGTAGACGCCTCCAACTAAAATAGTCGGAGTGCGCCTCTCACACCACCATACGTACGTAACTACGTTGGTCCTTTCGCCCCTATTGTTACTAGCAATACAACTCAGGAACGTATACGGCGGTTCACCAAATTGAAGTTTGCGTATTATTAATATAATCTAACAAAGGCTTATACCCTTTTCGTTTAAGCCGTATATAATTAATCGTAGACTTGTAGCTTACTCACAAAAGTTATCACTGATTTTATTTGTTGGTGTTTATTTACTAAATCTATTGTTTAAACGTCGTAACTAATCATACACAAAACCGTTCACAACAATATGAAAGCGCTCATCGTAACATTTATAATTTTAAATTTTTCATTAACTATTTCTGCTCAAAATAAAGCGTGCATTGATATCAAAAATGGAAATTTCAAATATCTAGATTCACAGTCTAACGAATTTATAGTGCAAAGAAAAGACTCAATACAAATTGATAGTTGTAACTCTGTGAATTTTGTAATACACAGCAAAATTAATTGGAAATCTGATTGTGAATATGAAATGACTATCTACAAAGTTAATGACACTTTGTATACTCCAATTATCGGCAAAACTTTTGAGTTTAAAATAGTAAATATAGAAAATGATAGTATAACGTTGATTACAAAAACTCTAAATAAAGAACGTAAAACTGAACGAATTATGCAGATTTTAAATTGAATAGTCGTACAAAACCTAAATCAACATAAAAAAAACGATAGTGCTTATCAACTGCCTTACGTTTCTGATACTTAAAATTATGAGGTGTTTTCAATGACTTTCACGGAAAACAGGGAAGTACACATAAAATAGATCTATTAGATTTACAAAATGAAAACTATTTTTACTCTGATATGTTGTATTTATTTATTCTCTTCCAAGGCACATTGCCAATCCAAAACAATGAATAAAAAACTAGTAGAAGTCTTTGATAATATTAAAAATATAGTTGCTACAGAACAAAAGGGTACTTCTTTTTATAATAGTAATTTTGAGGTCATTAATTTTAAATATAATAAAACTACAAAAACTATTCATTGGGCTAAAATTGTAAAAAGACCTGGTAAGCCTTTAACTGTTATAGAATATACCATCACCTATCTAAAGAAAAATACGATATTGTTTTGGAAAGGAGATTTAGTCTTAAAAAGCTCGGATTCTGAATATAAATCCATTGTTAATGATTTTGTTGCAGACGCTGAAGCTTTAGAGCAACATCACAAACAAGTCTTAAATGAAATTAAGAATGGAGAAATAATTCTATTAAAGATTGGACAAATTGTGCAATTAAAGGATGGACTTTCTTTAATGTTAAGGTATTTTACACATAAACGTAATTATTTTTTGAATCCTTCACAAGCGGTGGCTAATGTGCAAGTTATAATAGGTGATGGTACCGAAGAAGAGATAAATCTTAAAAGTCGTTCCTTAGCAGGACTATCTTATCCTAATGATACAATTACTTTAAAGGGATATGTTTTTCGGATAAGAGCGTTTTCGTATGATAAGTATATTGAGGTTTTAGTGTCTAAAAAATAGAATATTTTATATTTAATAGAAAAAGATAAATTCGTAAAAAATGGACTTTCTGATAATACTACTACGCCAAAAACAGTAATTATCTTTGGGTAAATATAAGTACTTCTACGTATTGTATATCGTATTTATAAAGTGTAGCTTCGCTAAATAAATTAAAATCAGGAACTAAAATTGCGGATATCCCATAATATTTTCGGGATATGTGGAGCAAAAGTTTTTATATAACTAGTTGTAAGCAATTCCAAAAAAATGAAACAATTCAAATTAATAACAGAGGGAGTTTTAGTAATTGCTTCTTCAAATTCGTTGAAAAAAAAATATGATAATGAAGAATTTGATTATAATTTTCCAGACGGAATTAATGAATTGATTAATCAAAATTCTATAATTGCTATTACAAATTCTGGAGGAGACAACATAATAGCTGAATACGACATAAATAAAAAGATTGAATATTATGACTATGACAAAGTTATTGAACAATCTATCGAATTTTCTGATAATGACGAACTGCTGATTCTATCACATTCAGAGTTTACTATGATTTGTGACAAAGATGGAAACTATAAAAACTATGGATTTCCAATAACATTTTCTGAACCAATGAAAAAAGGGAAATATATTGTTGAAATTGCCGTCAATGATGTTAGTGATGAGTTTGAAATCTATAAAGCATATTTCAAAATAATTATTAATTTAAAGACTCTAACAGGAGAAAAAATTGAGAATTTTATATGTGAATTGTGTGAATAATAAACTGCTTACAACACGGTATATAAAAAAATGCTCTTTTCACCTAAACCAAAGTTAGTTGCTTTGTTTGCTACTGCTGATTTTCCTTCGGAAAATCCTCGCACACAAACACGCAACTTTCCATATACATAAACGTTAGCAGTAATAGCAAAAATCGATTAACATGACTAAACTATTTACTTTATTATTATTCGTTTTTAGTTTATCAAACTATGCCCAAAAGAACGCTATGAATGACATAACCAATTTAGTACTCAATACAAAAACAGAGATAGACAATTCCATTTCTATTGAATTAACTAGATTCTCACACAAAATTGCAATAAGCCAAGCATCTTTAGCATCTTGTCATTTAATTATTTTTCAAGAGGAAAAAAAATACGAATTGATGCTTTCAATGTATCAAAGTGCAGATGGAATTGAGAAAGAGTATGAATCTATTAATTGGAATGAATATACAATTCAATTAAAACACATTAATTATAATGAATCCATTGATGTCGTAATTATTAAAAATGATATTTTAGTAACTAAAAATTAACGAGTAGATCAAGCCAATAAAATCATTATTGCCAAATATCCTGAATTTACCTTTGATTCTTTAAAATATGAAATTACAGCTTGGAAAAACACAAAAAAAACTATAATTAAATACAAACGTATTATCAGGTTTACTCCTCTTGATAAAAAGAATGAAAATTTACGGTACGATCTTGAAGTTAATGTAATCAACCAGAATATTTGGCCATTTGATCTCTGGGGATTTGACAAGTTTTACGTTCCCACCAAAGAAGAGCAAAGTAAAATTGATTTTGTTATAGAAAATTTTGGTTTACCTCGTAGAGGTTTTAATAATAGCATTATTGAAAACCCTGATTCGTATACTATAAACATTGATAATGAGACATCATTTAGCAATTATTCTATAGATAAGACAACAGGTAAAGTTCTTGAAGGAATGATAGAAGGAGCTCATTTTTAGACAATGCCACCCGAAGATTTTCCTGAACTAATAAAAACGGATCCACTTATTGAAATTAAATAATATGATATATTTTGTTTAATTAAATGCAGGTAGCAAATAATAACTACTGCCAATCGAGTAGACGGCTCCGACTAAAATAGCCGGAGTGCGCCTCTCACACCACCGCACATACGCAACTACGTTGGTCCTTTCGCCCCTATTGCTACTAGCAATAGAACTCAGAAACATATACGGTGGTTCGTAAATCATCACGCCAAAGGGCTTTTCCCCCTTGACACTATCTTCTAATTTAGGCATAGACTACCACTAATGCTCCTATGTGAATTTTGAAGAGCATTACGTTCAGTTCGTCCTTACGAGTGAGACCATCGGAGGTATCTCTGCTTGTTTCCTGTAAGTACTATGACCTCTGCTGATTGCTCCATATAGTTAACTCGTAACTTTGGAGACCTCCCTAGGTAATGGCATCCTCTTTCTCTCAATCACTGCCGTATCTACATAATTACCCTTTTTGTACTGTTTGGGCGTTACAAAGGTGTCCTTGCTTACCCGAATAACTATGCCTCTGTATACGATTTCTGTTTAGTTTATGCTGACCGTAGTCAAAGTATCAGTACCGAGTTTTGTAGTGGTATTTGCTCATTAATCAATCACAAATAGCCTTCAGATAAAACCTCACGGTTTTCACCCTTGCGACTTACTAATGCTTCAAGACGTTACTCCTGCGCATAAGGGACTTGACTCCTCTAGATTAATTATTTACTTTTACGCAAATAAAAAGATGCCCATGCTGGGCACACACACGGTATAAAAATAATTGCTATTTTAGGCTTAATCAAAGGTCGTTGCACTTTTGTTGCGTCTGATTTTCCTTCGGAAAATCTTCGCACACAAAAACGCAACTATTCTTATACAAATACATTATAAGCAATGTACTAAGTCACCATAATTATAAATTTTATGAATAAAGTAAAAAAGTGTCTGCAAAGGCTTGCGGAGAAATTCAGCTATCATTTTTTAGAAAAAGGTAATGATAATCCTTACAAAGATATTTCTTATTTGGATATAGTATTAACAGAGAATTGCACCGAGGAAGAAATTATAGAATTAGAGCTTTGAAGTGAATTGATATATGAGGATTAGTTTTATTAAAACAATAAATTAATCTATTCTTAAAAATCAAGAGGACGTAAAAAGATTTACAAAGTTTGCCTAAATATTAAATTTGCCATATTATGGAACAAAAAATAAAAGCAAAACATTTATATTTATCGGCGTATTAAAATTAAAATATAGTACATATACATAACCACACGTTTCTTATATTAAAACGTTAGTAATACTTAAAAATGATGAAAATATTTGTCTTTTCACTATTAACACTACTATTTATATCATGTGATAAAGTTGATGACTTTTCAGGCATTTGGTTCTCAGAAAAGAATCAAGTTTATATGGACATTGACCTTAACAACAGTAAATATTCTACATTAAAATTTGAAACTCACGGAAGAGTTTTTGATTGGAAACTGGACCACAAAATAAATAAGGAAAGTATTGATTTTTACTTAAATAAAAAAACGACACAAAATGATTTTTGGTATTTTTATCCTGAATATGACGGTCCAATAACAAATGGGATATTATTAAGCCTCACACAGATTTTCCCTGAAAGAAAAATCAAAAAACAATTCGATTTTTCTAATCTTTTAGTTCTTTCTTTAAAATACGACAACAATAAACTAATAGTAGACTGGAAGTTAAATAAAACAGCTTCTAATGGTTATAGCAATTTTGTAATAAACCCCTTTGAATACGAAAACACACTAGATAGATTAAACCCTGAAGAGATTTTATCGCTAGACTTTATTGAAGCTGACCCATTAAAAAAATCAAAAACAGAACAACTAACAAAATCAGAAATACAACAGAAAATAGAAGTAAAAAAAAAGACATCGGATACCCCTAAAACTTTTTTATATGTAACAGCCGAAAATGGCTTACTTATACGAGAATCTCCTGAAGGGGAAATCGTTGGGAAATTTATTTATGGCGAAAAAGTAGAAATTTTAGAGGTTACCAATACAGAAAAAACTATAATTGATAATGATAAAGAAATTAAAGGAAAATGGGTTAAGGTTAAATTTAATAACGATGATACTTATGTCTTTGATGGGTTTTTAGGTGAACCATATGATCTAACTAACCTACCAAAGAAAATAATAGGATTTCCTGTAGAATTTATTGAGTCAAGAGGAAAAGCTGTTCTTAAGCCAAAAAACTATAAAGTCTTTAATGAGAAACTAGTAAAAATTAACAACCTTAATATTGAAGCTAAAACGGAGGTAGAAGTCTTAAGACAAACAAAATTTAAAAGAGAAGAGAAAACAAATCAAGATTACTGTGATTGGTCTAATTATGTAGAAATAGTTTATAACAATCATAACTATATACTTTTTGGTGAAAATGTATTATTAATCACTCGTGAGGAAAATATAAAGTTACAAGAGAAAACCATTATTATAACTTTTGTTAAGAACTATATTCAAGAATCAACAGACGAAGATGGTTTGACATTTTGTGATGGACATGGTGATTTCACTAATATAATGATCAAAGAAAATAATGTTTTCTTTGTTATAAAAGACAAAAACAGCAACGCTACATTTGGGGTTATGAATAGTGATGGTGTTGGTGAATCTATTGGAAATTTTACAGTGGTAAATAACACAATTAACGCGCATATAGAGCAAAGCTTTCAAGAAGGAACAGGTAGTTATGATGTTAAATTATTTTATGATAATGGTTGGAAATATAAAGAATCAAATCTTTTGAGAAAATATCAATAAAATTAACTACTACTATTTCAACTAAAATAGCCTCATTACGCTTCTATCAATTCTTCACGTGCGCAATTACATTGCTCCTTTCGGCTTTATGCCTAATAGTAATAGCGCTCAGGAATGTTTACAGCGATTCTCTAAATTGAAGTTGGCTTATATTACTATACGCTAACAAACGTTGAGTGCCTTTTCAGTTAAGCCTAGAAATTGTCATAGTAGTTTTTAAAATAGACTTTTAGAGACTCCTTCCATTCAGCTTCTACCCCTACACATAAGAGACTTGCCCCCTCTAGATTATTTATTTACTTTTAGGTAACTTAAAGGAAGCTCGTGCTGGGTAAACAAAACATGTATAATTAATTGCTGGTTTTAAACAATTTACGAAAGTACTCGCAGACTTTCTATATGTGATTTATTCGCTATATTTAAGGCTTAAACCATGTAATTAAGCATACACAATCACATTGATACTAATTAAAAAAATGAAGAAATATCTACAAACATTTGATATTTTAACTGACCAGGAAATTGACCTTTTTGTAAGTAAAGTTCGGAATAAGAAATTGAAAAAGGATGCTTTTTTTATCAAAGAAAATCGAATATCCAAAGAAGTAGCATTTGTGGTTTCTGGTTTGTTTAGGTCGTTCTATTATTCGTCATCCGAAGAGGAAGTTACCTATTGTTTTACGTTTTCAAATTCTTTTGTTAGTGCTTACTCTTCGTTTTTATCTCAAAAAAAAACAATTGAAAATATTCAAGCATTAACAGATATAGAGTTATTAACTATATCAAGAGAAGACATTTTAATTTTAGAGAAATCAAGCACTAATTGGCTTAGATTTTTCAAATTAATTACTGAACAGGAATACATTAAAATGGAAAAAAGAGTTTTCTTATTGCAAAAAGAATCCGCAGAAAAAAAATACAAAGATTTACTAATAAATCAACCTGAATATTTACAATCAATTCCTTTACATTTTCTGTCTTCTTATTTAGGAATTACCCAAAGACATTTAAGCAGAATACGAAAAACGATTACGAATGAGACAAATGTCCTTTTTAAAAAGTAACGAAGTATTGTTCTTTGTATAATACAAAAAACAAACATGAAACAAGTATTAGTAATAAACGGACATCCTGACAAGGAGAGCTTTAATTACGCATTATCCGAAGCCTACATAAAAGGAATAAATAAAACAAATTCTATACTCTCTCGAATTAACATTGCAGACTTGGAATTTAATCCCAATCTGCAATTTGGTTACCGAAAACGGGTAGAATTGGAGCCTGATTTGGTTAAAGCCATCGAGAAAATAAAAAAGGCAGACCATATTGTTTGGGTATTTCCAATGTGGTGGTACGGTTATCCGGCACTAATGAAAGGTTTTATAGACAGAACATTCTTACCATCAATTACATATCAACCGATTGAGGGAAAAGCATTACCCGAAAAATTACTAAAAGGAAAATCAGCACGACTAATTATTACAGCAGACACGCCAAAATGGTATGATTTTCTAATAATGAAAAGCCCGACAATCAACCAATTTAAAAACGGAACATTAAAATTTTGCGGAATAAGTCCCGTAAAAACCACCTACATTGCTTCAATAAAAAATTCAACTTCGACTTTTAGAGAAAAGTGGTTGACAAAAGTAGCGTTGTTAGGTAAAAGTGTAAAATAACTAAAGCTAATCGAGTAGTTGGTTTTGACAATAACAAACAGATTGCGCCTCTATTACTGCTAGTAGCATTAGAGTTTAGGAACATATACGGCAGTTCGAAAATCATAACATAAAAGAGCTTTAAAGAGAAGTTTATAACGAATATTACACATAGTAGAAACAATATTTATAGATAAAAATAATACTTTAAACATTATTGTTGAACGTATTATTATTATCACATTTTCTAATTGGAGAACTTTTAAACAATCTATTATTATTATTATTACTATAAATCAGACTGAAGCTAAAGAATCTATTATTATTAGACTAACAAAAAAGATAGTTCCATAATAGGAATTAAATTTCCAAATAAACCAAACATGGAAAATAAATCTTTTATAAAAATTAATTATTCTTATGAAGACAATTTACATTTTGGTCAGTAAAAGCGTTCAAATAAAACTATAAAGAGTTCTTTAATAAGCTAACTAAAAACGATAGTATTCCATACAGTTTTTAGATAGTACAAAATTAGGAGAATGTATTACTGTGACAGTAAAAAGGTAAGTTCTACATAAAAAAACTTTAGATTTTAGCTTATTTTCATTACTATCTGTCCTGTGTTTTAAAAACATAACTACTTATATATATCGTTTTAGAAGGATCTAATTATCCTATAGTTGTAAAATATAGTAGAAAATTTTAATTTTTTTTGGAGATAAGATATTCTAATTAAAAATTTAATCTGCTTTAATAAATTCAACAAATCAAATCAAAAAGTTACTTTGTTTTTTAGCAAAAAAATGAATATTATTTAGGCTGCTAGTTACCTTTTAACGTAGAAATAACAAACCCTTCTTACAATAAACAAACTTTTAAAAATTACGCTTATAACCACGGAAATGATTTAAAAGGAAACTCAATGATTTTATATATAATAGAAAAAGATAAATTTATAAAAAATGACTTTTCTCAAAATAAAACTACGCCAATAACAGTAATTAGCTTTGGATAAATATACGTAGTTCTACGTATTGTTTATTGTATTTATTAACCGTAGCTTAGCTAAATAAATTAAAATCAGACACTTAACGCAAATACGTCCCGTAATATTTAAGGGCTACTTGAAACAAAAGTCTCCATAAAACGAGTTATGACATATTAAAACCAAGCATTACGGTCAAAGCCGGTCTGACCATCCAAAATCAAAAAATGTGAAATTCTGTCAAAAAGAAATAAAAAATAAGACAGACGAGTTACGAAAATCGAAAGAATAGAAATTATTATAAATCGAGAAAGTCTGAAAAGAAAAAGATTTTCCTAATAAATTAAAATGAATGAAAAATTTACTAAAATTCTCCTTTGCGATTATTATTATAAGTATCACACTTTATTCTTGTAGCGAAGATGAAACTGTTGAACAAGAACCTCAAATGACAGAAGTTGAAAGTTTAGCTTTTTTTAAAGAGAATATTTCAATATTTGACGCTAGAGTCAGAACTTTAAATGAAACGTCTTTTGTTAAAGAACTATATTTAGCTAATTTTTCAGATAAATCTTGGGATAGAAATCAAATTGGATTTGATAATATTGTATTTCAAGATAATGGAGAAGGAAATGATCTAGTTGCAAATGATGGTATTTTTACCTCTGTCAAAAAATTTAACTTTAATGAAAAAGTTACATACAGAAAAGATGTAAAAACTTTATCAGTTATGGACGTTATAGTTACTGCACCGGAATTTAAATATTCAAATAAGTTAATTGATTTAAAATCTAAATATGAAATGCAATCAATTTCTGATTTAGATAATAACTCAGGTGAAAAGGCAGGACCAAAAGCTGAAATTACGTGTGATGTTGAAATATGTAGTTCTGGCTGTATTGCTGATTGGATTTGGGATGGATTTGGGTGTATTTGTGTTTCAGACTGTTCAGTAACTATTGGTTGGGGTTAAAATCATTAGAAAAGAGAAAGTGCTTCTGCACTTTCTCTTTAAATTTATTACGAACAAATTATGTTAGAATATAGAACAAAGCCATTATTATCTTCAATATTATTAATCATAATAATAATATTCTTTCATAAATTACCATTACATTTTTTTTTTACTTATGGTGGTTTCGACGAATATCATTCAGAATCATATGATACAATCATAACTAATTTTATAAGCATTATTTTAATATTTTTTTTAACAAAAAATACAAAAGTACCTTTTAAATTATTTTCGTTCGAATTTAATAATCTTAAGTACTATTTACCCTTAATTTTATTTATTATAGTTTTCTCGGGTGGTTTTAAGGATTTTTTAAATTTTAATTTTTCATCTATAAGCTTTAATCTATTATTCACTTATATCTTAAAATATTTTAGCTCTTCTTTTCTAGAGGAATTTGTATTTAGAGGTTTTATATTAGGAATTTTTATACTAAATTTCCCTAAAACTAGAATAGGTGTTTTTAAAAGTGTTGCTCTTTCAGGTCTAATATTTGGTTTAATGCACATCATAAATTTATGGACATTTGAAGGACAAACGATTAAAGGAATATTAAATCAAGTTTATGCGACAACCTGTTTTGGGATTATGTATGGTGCCACCTATTTAAAAACAAGAAGTATTTTAACTCTTGGTATTCTTCACTTCATAAGTAACTTTTTCTCAATGATAAATGAACTTGAATTTATTGCTCTAATAAATAATTCAGTTAATATTACTGATAAAAGTCTTGTCAATATTATTATTACTGAAATATTCAGAATTATAATTTTTGGTATTCCACTAGTTATTGGCTTGTTTTTAATTTACAACACAGATAGAGATGATTTGAACAAATTGATTTATGAAAAACAAAACGTGCCATAATCCAGTAGACAACTCCGACTAAAATTGTCGTGCGCCTCGCAAATCAGCGTGCATAAGCAACGACGTTGATTCTTTCTCCTCCATTGCTTTTAATAATAGAACTCAAGCACATTTACGGCGCTGCGCAGCCCATCACATCAAAGCGGTTGTTACTTTTGACACGATATTCTAATTTAAATATAACTTACGTTCTTATACCAGTTTTGAATAAAAATGTCTTCTTTAATTTACTTACAACTTACAAATCCTTCGAGATACTATTCCTTTAAATAAGAGACTTGCCCCCGCTAGATTTATTATTTACCTTTAGGTGAATTAAAAGAAGCCTAACCATTTTTAGTAAAAACATAAAAACATTAAAAAATGGTTTTAATAAGAGAATTAGACTATTAAAAAATCTATTTGAATAAAAAGGACACAAAATGAATAATGAGCTGATTAAGCAGAAAAGTTGGTGGAAAAATAATTGGAAATGGTTTATTACCATTAGTGGATTAGTATTGATTAGTATATCGGTTTTTATTTCTTCTGGAATGGGAACAATTAGTGCTGATTTAGCTAAGGCCTATTCAGATACTGAACTTTATGAAAATGCGTTAGAAAAAGTAAAATCTAATCAAAAAGTTAATGATCTACTTGGTCAAATAGAACCGATTGACAAACTAGCCATTTTAGAAGGAACAGTGCATTATACCAATGAAAACCAAACGGTGAATTCAACCATCCGATTAAAAGGAACAAAAGGAAAAGCAAAAATGGATATTAGTGCTGACCGAATACATAATGAATGGAATTATACAAAAATAAAGGTCCGAATTAAAAATCCGCCAGAAAGCAAACAAACGATTGAAATACTAAAACTAGAATAAAAACCATAGGTAATTAACCGTAGGGGCATAATTAAAATAATTATAATCTACCTTTCAAATAAATGCCTCCCTCCCTACTTATCTATTTGTGACTTACTACTGCTTCAAGATGCTGCTCCAACGTGAAAGGGAATCGCATCAAATAGATTTACCTTTAGCTCAATTAAAAGTGGATATTTGAAGCCAAAATTAGAGCAAAACATTTATATTTAGCTGAGTATTAAACAAAAACGTAGTGCTTAACACTCACACTACATTTCTTATACTATTAGGTTTTCAATAATATAAAGAACTTTATGGGAATGTTTTATAATGGTGCAAATTGTGATATTTATATTGGAAAAGGAGCCGGTAAAAAACTCTTAAACGATATAAAAAACGCACGTACCTCTGTTAGAATTGTTTCTCCGTATTTATCACCATTTTTAATCACCGAATTAATAAAATTACGAAAAAGAAATCTGGAGGTTGAATTAATAACAAGCGACAATATCGAAGATTTTTATGGCCATTATGAGAAAAATATACATAAACTAATACATCAAAATAGAGACATAGATTATGTGGCTGTAGAACAACGTGAAAAGTGGAAAGTTGTTTCTAAGGTATTGACTTATATTGGACTTGGTCTATTTGCAATCTTAATTGGTGTGGCCTATTACTTAAAAGACATAAAAGTTGCTTTTGGTTTAATACCGCTATTAGTTATTTTTTTGGTCGTTAAATTATACAGAAACAAGATTAAAAACAAACGCATCTACTCTTATTGGTATTCGCAGTTATTTCCTTTTAAAGTATATATGTCACCTGATCAAAATAAGTTAAGCGACACTTTTATACACAGTAAAATATACTTAATTGACAATCAAATCGCCTATTTAGGCTCATTAAATTTTACTTCGAGTGGAACAAAACATAATTACGAAACGAGAATAAGAACAGAAGACCCCAAAGCGATTAAAGAAATAAAAGAAGAAATGTATCGATTAATGAATCATTCGCATTTGCCTGAAAGAGATATTCAATTATGGGGAAAACAACTATATAAAGAGCCTATAAACTAAAAAGTATGGAATCTAACCAATATTACTAGATATTAGATTAACCAATAGAAATAAAGCTTAGAAAACATGACTTCTTGTTCTATGTAAAAAATCAAATAATTTGCAATGCTGAATCACTAAACGTCACATAATTAGCACAATAATTGTGGGTAACATGGCCAATCGTTACAAAACCATAAACTATTTTAATAGTTTATAATTTACATGTAAACAAATGACCTAGTAACATTCAAAATTGTTATACTTTTTAAAAGCCTTTATTTTTGTTTGTTCTTCTTTATAAAGACCAAATCTATAGTCTCCATTGTTATAATTAAAATGATACCCCGCATTACAAAACACTGAATCTTGTATTGAGTACATCACAACTTCAAAATGCATTTCAGACGCCCGGCTGTAGTTATATCTAGTCGTCATTAAATGAAAATTATCAATAGTTATACTATCTCTTTTTTCGTTTTTATATAAATCTTTAATTGATTTTTTATTGATCAACATATTAATAACGGTGTCCTTCAGTTTTAAATGACCTATATCTGCCTTTTTTTTATCCCTGATTAACACTATCCTATACGCCATATTGTTTTTAGGTTTAGATACGTCTGGTGTTATTTTTAGTATATGGGCATAATTTCCTAAGCGGATATCTTTAAAAGCCCTTTCATCCAAACAAACTTTATAATTTTCCTTTTGCTCTACTCCGTCTACCCGCTCTATTCCCTTTACACTTTCAAATTTATCTGATGCTGCTTTAGGTGTCTTTGATTTTTCTGATTTACAAGAACATAAACACAATATTAATAGGATTATACTATGGGAAACTATTTTCACTTTAAGTTATTTTAAATTTGATGCTAAGATAAATTGATTTTATCAAACGTCTTGTATTAGTAAATAAATATTGATTCGTTATCTTTTATCGATAATCATTGAAATACTATCGAAAATACTATCTTAACCATATAAAATTAAGTAAAAAAAACATACAACGCTTTACCCTTATTAACTAAAAAAACAGGTCCTCTTTTTATGTCTAAAACTAAATTTTATTTCACAAATAATTATAGTCTGTTTTTAATAGTATTAATAACAATGCTATCGGGTTGTAAGAAAACACCTGATCAGAATCAAAATTTACTAGCCCCTAAAGTATTGATTAACACAATAGCTGCACAAGATACAACCTCAAATACTGAAATTATTACAGATACCAGAACGAATCATACTACCCAGTTAATAAGTAGGATAGATAGTATAAACAAGCTTTTAAATTGGAAAAAAACTAATTCAGTGTTATGGAAATCTAAAAATGGTGATTTAGCTTTCAAAACCATTGGAGGCATTCAAGAATCTATTACAACCGTTTATATCAAAAAGCTATCAGATGGAAAACCATTAGCAGAAGTTATTGACTTAACTACTTTTAAGCATCTAGGCAGTGCTTTTTATAAAGACAAAAATAATATTTATACATTTTATGAAATGGCTGGCGGAGGACGCGTTTGGATACTAAAGGATGCAGATGTAAAAACGTTTAGAATTATTGGTGAATGCTATGCTAAAGACAAAAATTATATTTACGGAGAAAGAGCTATGACAATGAATACTGTAGATTATAAAACATTTAAAACCTGTAAAAGTTGTGGCTGTTATGCAAAGGATATAAATGGCTATTATTATTGGGGTAATAAAATAGAGGATATAAATACTATTACCAATAAAGAAACTTTAGCAATTATTGAAAAATTACAGTGAACCGTTTGCCAATGCCAAAATACAAACTGATACATAGACTAAAAATGAGTAAACTTGATACTGAAAATGTTTTAAAAGAGATAGATAGAATTCATCAATTTTCCTTTGAAGCAATCGAGCAAAAACGATTTGATAATTATATTACTATTTTTTCAGAAAAATTAACATACAAACAAGGCAATGGAAAAATAATTGACAAGAAGCAAATAACAAAAGATACCAAAGTGTATTTCAATCGCTTAAAAACCGTGAAGAGTAAGTACCAAAGAAAGGATTATTCTATTGAGGGTAATCGATTTACAGAACATTTGATTCAAAAGACAACTGTATCAATTAAAGTATTTTTCTTTTTTACAAAGAAATGGACTATTGAAAGAGAGGCAACTTATAAATGGTATAAAATTGAGGATAATTGGAAAATTGAAAAAGTAGACATTTTTAAGGAAAACGTTTACTGATTAAAAAACACAAAAGACTAATAATGCAGCAAACTATTTAAAGTTAGCTAAGTAGTAAACCAAAACGATAGTCTATTATTAAATTTGAGTGAAACTATAATATTACAATTCATGGAAAATGATACTGAAAAACAACTTTTAAATAAAATAGAAGCTTTTAGACCTAAAAATGATGATTACACCCCTTTAGAACTTCTTTTTAATCAACTTTACGATAAATTTTTAAAAACAAATACATCAAATAAAGGACTAGTGACCTTATTTAAGGTATTAGAAAGATTCCATGAAGTATCGGAACCTATTGTGTTTTGGGACATCATGTATACACTAGAAGAAATGGATGGTTTTGATCAAGAATATGTGAATTCTTTAAAAAGAAAAGCTTCTGATATAACGATAATGAACCTAAGCCAACTTTTTAATTCTGATATTAATTACGTCGGAAATGAAAAAATGGAAGACCTTTTAACTCATATTAAGAACAATCCAAATACAACACCTTCAATCTTAAAATATGTAACAGAAGAATTTGTTAAAATAAAAGAAATTAAAGTTAAAGATAAGGATGAGGACGAGGATAGATGGAGGATAAAAAAAACATCCCATAAAAGAATTATAGAAAAGGATAAGAAATGGTGGGAATTCTGGAAATAACAACGTCCTACAGCATGCATCAATTGCTCCATCTTACACCAACGCTTAATTATAATATCTGATTTGCCTGAAGCAAAATCTACGCAAACAAACCACACCTAATCACAAAATACTACATTTAAAATCAAAGAAATACCACCACCTATAATGTTATCAGTAAAAGCAACACTTTTTATAATGTCTTTTTGTTTTCGTAAAGCTTTCGGTTTCGATATCATGTGTTTCCTATTAACTAAAAATTATAATGAAAAAACAGATAAAAAAGACTAATTTAAACTAATCAATACGAAAAACTCTGGATCAATTTGTTATTGCAGACACCTAGTTATAAATTTAAAAAGTATATTCTAAAACATGAAACTATTTTTCTCCAAAACAATACACTTACTTCAATCTAAAGAGTTTTCCTTTTCTAATCCAGATGTTGTGCACACCATTCTAGCTATAATTTTTTTAGCCTTTGCCCTTTTACATCTCTTAAGGGTTGATCGCTTTAAATATTGGTCTTGGCTTGTTAGTCCTGCTAGCAGTCGCCAAAGAGATTGGCTTAACTCACTGGGAGAGAAATGGTACAGCAGATTAATGGCTGTTGTTTTTGCCGCTTTTGGATTATTAATACTATATTTGACTTGGTATTTTTAACACCTTAAAAACTAAAAAAATGGGATTAAAAGATTTTTTTGTAAAACTTCTAGGAGGAGTTAATACAGGTTTTGACACAGCAGATTACACATACGAACAGCTAAAAGAAATGGAAGGTCAAGGGTATGATGTAAAAGAACTGCTTGAGAAATATGAAAAAGGTGAAAATAAAAATCAACTTTTAGATCGTATTAGATTTGAAAACATTGATATGGAAAAAAGTCAAATACCAAATCCTACTGATATTGGTTTATTAAAACCTTTTATGAACACAAGACTTGATGTAAATTCTGATTTAATTAAAAAAAGTATGTCGGCGCCATTGATAGGTAAAGATAAATGGAAGCAAAAAGTAGAAGAAGGTGAAGTTATTTTATCAACAGTAATTCAATGTGCCCCACAATTATGGAATGTAAATGAAGATATTGGCTATGCCATGTTAGTTTGTGCTTTAGTAGAAAATGGTGAGTACAAAAATAATACTTCACTTTTAAAAGTAATTAGTAAACTATTAAATGATTTTAGAGATGAAGATAAATTACCCGAAGGTCTATCAAGACAGATGAGTGATTTGTATGCTAATTTAGATAATCCAGACTCTACATTTGACATTAAAATTGATCAAACTTTACTAGACGCATATAATGTTGAATTTGAAAATAAGAAATTAATCTCTAATGACATAAGAGTAGCAACTATCGGTTTTTCTGATAATGAGAATGATAAATTACCGAAAAAAGCTATAGCTTCTGACGGACTACTCCCTTTTATTGGATTTAATAATAGAAATGAATTCCATGTTAACAATTATAAAGTTGTAAATGGATCGCTATATAGCATCTAAAATTAATTAGTAAATTATAGTATTAGTTTTATATAATATTTTAAAAAACTGGATTTTTATAGCATCAAAACAACTCTCGACACCTTATGTATATAAGTACTGGGTTATTGAATAATTAGAAAAATCTTATTTGTTACTAGTCCTTTTTTCATTTATTAAATATAACTTAGTTTCGCTACTAACCGTACAGGTAACCTCTGTGCATCATTAAACCAAAATTAACCAATTATGAAAAAATTAAAATTAGTTATTATTCCCATATTAGGAAGTTTAATTCTTTTAAGCTGTGGCGGAAGTACAGAACCTGGTACACCAATTACAGCAAAACAATTTAATGAATTACATTACTCAAAAGATAATGCAGGTAAACGTTTTAGTATTACAGGTTACCCCTTTATTTTCAGTGACGTAACAATGACAGGTTCCACTATTTCTGTTAGTATCCACTCTGAACCAATGGGAAAAGGAGAATCAATTGGATCAGTAGATATGAAATATAAAGAATATAAAAACGGTATTTTTATTCCTGATACTTTTACTCCTGATAAAATAGATATTTACGATAAAGATGGAAATAAACTAGGCGTAAATGATGAAATTAAAGTATCATTTACTATGCATTTAAATACAAACCGAGATCCATTTCCCGCTAGAGATACTAAAGATGTTGTAGATGGAAAAATCGTTGATAAACATGTGCCTGCAACATATTATGGTAATGGTCCTGTAGATTTATTGATTGAGAAAGTAGAATAATATCCTAGTTATAATAAATACTATTTATTATCTCCTGTTAAACATTATGTTTGTTAGAGTGTAAATTGAAAGCCTTTAGAAAGCAACCATATCTGATTGAAAAATACGGAGAGTAATAAAACGTAAAAGCCATTTCACTTTTATTATCACGACTAATTACATAGATAAAAACTACTCCTAAAACCATGTAAAATTAATTACTGGTTTTAGGTTGTTTATAAAACACTTCGCCGTCTTTCTATCTGTTATTTATTTGATAATCTAGGTTATTAAAGATTGTTATAAACACTTTAAAAGTAATTCCTAGTTGTTAGCATACTATCCCGTAACGCCCATTACACATAAGCTATAATACCAATTGGAAGGTAAGAAATCCAAAACTATGATCGTATCAATTTTATTCAGTTTCATACTAATTGCGCTTGGTTTAATTCATTTTAACTGGGCTATTGGAGGACAATTTGGTTTTGCAGAATCGTTACCAACAAAAGAAAGCGGTGAAAGCGTATTGCATCCAAAAAAATTGGACAGTGCACTAGTTGGAATTGGACTAACAGCGTTTGGGATTTTTTATATTTTTAAATCTGGACTTTTTGAATATAATTTACCGCTATGAATTATTAATAACATTAGTTGGATTATACCACTAATATTCCTGTTAATAGCAATTGGCGAATTTAAATATATCGGATTTTTTAAAAGTATAAAGAAAACTGATTTCGGCAAGTTAGACACCAAACTATTATCGCCCCTGTGTTTGATAATTGCAATATTTGGAATAGTGATCCAGCTTGTAAAATAAAAAATACGTCTCGGTAACTAAAATAATATATCGTTGTTGATCATTTCATGATTGACTAATAGACAAACCTGAAATTTATTTATCTAATAATGCTTTTGTTACTAATACAATTAAGCATGGATTTGGATTGGTTGACGTTTCAAAAAATAAATATCCCCTCAAAAAACCACGTTTTAAATCATAAGGTAAAACGTGCAGTTCTCTTGTTATTCTCTAAAAGGCTTACTTATTGTTACTATAACATCTGTCAATACATTTGTTTTATATTTTATTGTATTGCTCTAGAAGTGTGTATAAAGTTTATGATTCATAAATCATAAAAAAATAAGCCTAATTTATATCAAAAACCGTTCTACCAATAAAATTTAATCTTCAAAATTAATTAGTCTTGAGTACACTAATTAAAAAATTACAATGCAATTATTTTTAATGAAACCAACCGTAACAAAATTAAAAGTTAACATGTCAAGAAAAAAATCCTACAAAAATTACTATTGGTTAAATCATTTATACTATTCCTAATGGCATTTGTTTTCAACTTAATTTCACACTCCGTATAAATACCTGATTTTCAGCTCGGTAATTTCTACTATGAAATAAACTAAAATATAGTCGTCTATTTGTATTGTTCTGATTAACGAAGCTTCAAACAAAACTAGAGCAATGGCGGAATCTGAAAAGCCATAATAATAGAGTAGGAAAACTTAAAACGATTTATTATGACAACTTACAATATTGATTTTGACAACGAGACACCAGACACATGGACATTATGTGTATACCAAGAATTACCTAATTCTCCAGGGTTAGATAGTGTGTCATGGAAACAAACAACTGTTCCACAAAATGGAAATTCTGGAGTGCAATGGAGTATTCAGTACTTAGCTGCTTTAGCTAATTACAAACAAGATGGAGGAAAAGGAGTTTACAAAGCATCACAAAAACTAGATAGTAATTTGGGTAAAAAATGGAAATGTGAATTTAAAGATTCAGTACAACAATTATTTCCTGATGGGGATACCAAAGATGGACAATTATTAATCACCAATGTATCCGGAAAACTAGCTAATTTAGCTATCGGTATGGATGGTGACATAGCTTTGGTAAAAAGTGATGTTTATAGTGGTAATAGTGCACAATTTACGGTAAAACCAAAATATTATGTTGCATTATTTTCTAACTTAGTGCAAGGAGAAATTATTTCTGGTAATCAAATTCATGGTCCACTAGAAGTGGTATTTGATGGAGGACAAACTTCAAAACAATACGTAGCAAAAGTAGAAGGTGCTACTTTCATTTTTGAAGAAGTAGGAACCAATAATAGAGTTGTTGCTCCATATGCTCAGATACAAGATCGTATCAGAAGCCTTAATACAAAAAGAACTGTAATGGCATAAACAGTCCAAAAACACATCTGAATAAAATATAATTCAGATGTGTTTTTTTTTATAAAAAGAACTGTCGAATGAAGCCCAATTGAATACGATTTAAAATTACAAAAAACGATTATCATGAAAGACTCTATAAACGATATGTTGTTTGCTATGCAACAACAAAATTTAGTATACAATCACAATTTCCTGTATTATAGTAATAAAAAAATAGTAGATTCTTCAGTGGCATACAACCATCCTGATGGATGGATATACAAAGATTTAGGAGCAAATGGCGAAATTAGTTATGATGAAGGTACTACGTCGTGTCTGATTCAAAAAAGCAGTGACGACTCACTAATGACTCTTAGTCAAATCATTAACGAATTCCCTAGATGGCAAGAGACATTACTTGGACAAAAAATATGTGCTAAAGTTATTATTCAAAATCCATTGGCAGCGAAAACAGATTTTAATTTAGACTTTTCTATAGATGATGGTTATTCAAAATCTACTAAAAGAATTCTGTTTAAACCGGGAGATAAAACAGAAGTTTCCATTCAAATAGATGTCAACCCAAAAGCAGTTAAAATTAAAGTTTATATTGAATGCTCTACCAAAAAAGCAATTATTTATGTTAATAAAATATCTGCTAATATTGGAAAGATTACCTTAGATACTTTGCCTTGTATTGTCCAAGGGGTCATTGGCGAGCGTAAACAGTATATCGCTACAGAAAACCCTCCTATAGAAGAACTGTCTTTATGTAATGAATCTAGAGAACTAAGTAACAACTACACCCGATTAAACTCCGTATTAAATGGTCGTTTTGGAATTGGAAACAATGGTAATTCTATGCTAGTAAACATGAGTGGTTATTTTAGTAGAGCTTGGAACAATGGAGCAAAAATAGATCCAGACGCCGACCAAAGAACACTTAACGGAAGTAACACAAAAATTGGAGATTACGTTGGAAGTTTTGAACAGGATGCTTTTCTGAAGCATATTCATAGTTTAGACTATAAAGTTGGTACAGCACCTACTGCTATGGGAGGATCAGGAGCAACTTCAAATCTTGTTAACCCAATTACTGCCTATACAAATGGTGCGTTTGATATTGATAAAAACCAAGCAATCGAAGGAGAAGAAACGCGTCCTAAAAACATTTATGAATTATATACCATCAAGTGGGCTTAAACCGTCTAATATTTTTTATTCAAACTAATTAAAAATGATATCAATAGATAATCTTAGGACATAAAATCCGAGAATTATAAACTTGACTTATCGATAATAACAACTTGTAAAAAATTGATCTGTTATAAAATTTTCCATATTACAGTTATACGGTTTATCTATTTACCAAATTACAGGTTTAATACTATTAATTTTCTTACAAAATGGCAATCAAAATTATCTAAGATGAGTAAAATAGTATTTGGTATTATAGCCTTTTTCTTTTTAAACATATGGAAAACATATTCCAAAAATGGTTAACTTAATAACGTTTAAGCTTATTGAAACGTGCAACACAAAGTAGTACGGTATAATTTATAAACTGATTCTTAACTTGAATTACAACCTTTTCTAACCACTTTGAGTTTTAAAAATACTACAGAATTTAAAAGTGTTTTTAATTGACGTCGTAATTGCAGAAACTATGACTAATAGCAGGTAATCAACAAATTCAATAATTCATTCCTCTTCCTCACTAAGACCTTCCAAAACTCCTTATGGATTTTATTTTCTCTTTTAATTTACTACTTTAGTGGTAAATTAAAGTATCGAACCAATTTCAACACGTTAGTTTACATTTATTTATCCAATAAAATACAATCAAACCTTTTTATGAAAAATATAATTATCTTATTAAGCACAACGTTATTCTCTTTAACTGTACTAGCTCAAGATGACACAACACAGAATGCTACACCAACGGATCATGCTGGTATGACATTTAACCTTGGAGAGCGCGCACCCTTTGAAATAGATACACTATATATTAATTCAGGTAAAGCTTATGTGATTTTAATGGACGTACAAAAAGATTACGATGATGATACAGTAAGTATACACGGTGGTCCAGTGGATGATGAAGAAAAAGAACTTTTAAAAAACTTTGAAGACAATTCATTTGAAATTATTAAACAATATCAGCATACTTTAATTCTATTTGAAAATGGACAAAAACTAGATTTGTCATCTATAGATAACACCTTTCAGGGATTAGCCTATTGGCACGGAAATTTAGAAGATGATGTCAAATTAAAACAAACCGTAAATAAAAGTACTGAATTTGTTGCTGAACAAATGGGCCTAAATACAAAATCATCTTATGTCATAAATAATGAAAAGTATAAAAACGAACTAGACTTATTAAAGAATAAAAACGAGTTTACTGACAAATCAAAACTATTAATGCATGCTTTTTTAGATGATGGATATAAAGCTTTTCTTACTAATCAATTAGGTCAAAATGCTAATTTATTCAACTCACCACCAGAAAATTTAAAAAAAATGAATCTTTACATATCTTCTGGAAACGAACAAAAAATACTAAAACGTAGCATTGAAATGAATGCAAAAGGACAAATAGAAAAACTAATTTTATTTGACAGAGCGGGTAAAATATCACAGTCTATTGACTATATCTACGAGAATGATATATTAACAAAGACTGTTAGTGATGGACGTAAAACAACTACCTTTAGTTACGCTGATGATAAAATGATGTCTTTTCAAAATATTGGAGGGGCCAATGAAATCAATGTATACTATTTAAAAAATGGTGAGAAAAACTTTAAAAATTATATTATAATGATTGACGAGGCATACGCCTCTCAAAATACGTTATCACAAACCATTACCGAAAAAAATTGCAAAATACGTTATATAAATGATGCTGTTTGGTCTAGAAATTGTTTTACTGATCAAAATAATTTTCCTTATGTACATACTTACACCTCTTATCAAGATGGAGAAGTGATGCAGTACCGAAAATTTAAAATAGAAAAAGAAAACGAAAAATTATATAAAAAATATTATTCTAATGCGACGCAAGACAGCGATAAAGATGAATATATGCTTAACGGTACTTACGTTTTAAACAAAGATAATTTAGTAACAAATTATACCATTATTGATGATCAAGAAATTATAAATTTAGAAATTGAATATATTTATAATAATTAGAAACAGACTATTAATTATATCAACCAAGCGTCCAATACAAAGTTTTAAAAAAAAAGAAAAATAGACCACGTACCCTTGTATATCAGATAAATTTGATAAAAAATGTAGTTCTAAAATTTAAAAAAATGTTTACGATGGTGGATGTTTTTATTCATCTATAAAATCGGAATCGAACATTAATTTTTGGTTACAGAAAAATAATATTATTCATTATTATTTTTTTTAAGAGAGTAGATACGATAATGGTCATAAAGAGTCTTTTTATAACCTACTTAAAATAACAGATAAACACATTATTAGTCGAAAATATTTCTTTTTACAAATATATAGATAGTAAAACCTTCAAATTATACCCGATGTACAACGACACCGTATTACGGATTGCAGGTGAAAAAAATAATGGATTCCATCCCTTCCATCAATTAGAATTACTAATTGAGCTGTTTTATTGATTTCAATTATTAAAAAACAAACTCTAATTTTGTTTTCACATTAATTATTTTTAACTAACTTACCTTAGCTTTTGATATCGTGTATTTTATATATTGTATAGCTATCGTTTATTAAGTATAATTTTAAAACTAAACCAACCATGACAGAGTCTAGCCTATTTTCTTTAAATAACATGGAGACTGACGTTTGGAGCGCTTTGCAAAGTTCTGTTAACGATTTTAATCATAAAGAAGACATTGATTTCTGGGCACAAAGTAGTCTTAAACGTGGTGCTGAAGATGCATTAGGTAAAATTGCAAGCAAAAATGGATTTACAGCTAGTAATGGCTTTGTAGATCCTCCTAAAAATGGAAACGGATTTAGAGCGCTATTTGGTCTACAAATTTCACTAGGTTACAAAGTTAGATATAAAGCGACTGCTAATATAGGTTACGGACAGCGTTATGGAGATTTTGGTTTAACCAATTCCTTACACGTAGCGGCCTACAATGGAGGTTTAGGTGTTGGTGTTGGCAAAAAGAACTTTACAGTAGATATTACTGCAGCTGTTAACTTAACTGCTGGTGGTGGACACAGTACACCTTTACAGTCCTACTCTTCTAACTACAACTCCCCTATTCCTAATCTCAACAATTTTCAAAACTCGTTTAGTTATGGACAATTACTAACGTGGAATTCTAACGTTAATCATAATCAGTTTTCTTTAGATGATATCCAAAGACAAGGTATGATTGGATTTAGATTAGGCGATTTTAACGTTAGTAGTAATAATGATACAAGTATGTTTTATTTTGGAGATGGTGGCGACCGGTCTTGGACTGGTGGTTTAACAGTAAGTACACCTCTATTTGAAGTAGGTTTTCAAGATTTTTCAGGAAAATATACAGAAAATGGAGCATCCGAAACCAAATTAAAAGAACTAAGACAAGCAATTAAAAACATCAAAAATTCTGATTTATCTAAAGCTGAAAAAGCTGAGAAGACAGCTCTATTTGATAAGCAGCTTTCAGAATTAACGGATAATAGTTTACATACACAAAACAATTACCAACGTAATTTAAATAAAGCATCCACTTATTTTAGAATTAACAATAATGGTAATAATGCTACTGTAGATTTTATTGGTGACGCTTGGTTGCAAAACTTTATACATAGAAGTATAAACGATTTACGATTTGATTATCAACATCAAAAAACAGAAGTATGGCGTGGAAAAAGCTATTAACAGGTAGTGTTTTTTTATTAAGTATTAGTTGCGTTAGCTTTTATCAACATCCAGAAGGTGGTTTTAGACCTAAAAAGCCTAAGTTTTCTGTAACTAAAAATGACTTTTCTTTTAATACTAAAATTGATACGTTAGCGATTTACGTCAATATAGACACGCTAAAATATGGTCAAAATGAAAGTGTCTATTTTTATAAGTTTTTTAACAATGGTAATTGTTTTCTTAAAAGCTTCGACCCAAAAACTAAGCTAACTAAAACCGTGCTAAAACCAGGATTTATAGGCCGTTATCAATCCAATAATAATGGTATTGAAATTGAAATATACAATGTTAATGTTAGAACCCAATCTGGTAATTACGAAATGCAAAAAGGGACTATTAAAGGTGATAGTCTCATTTTAGAAAATCAATTTATAACAGGAAAGCACGATGTTTTTGTTAAACAAACACTCGATTTTGTACCATTATCTTCAAATTGGTAATCAGATTGTAAGCTTTCTGTTTAAGTTGTGTTTAATAATGACTTTACTATTTTCCCGGACATACATAAAATTAGCCGTCAAATAGCCTCGCTATCGACATTGCCTGTTGAAAAAAGACAACATACAATGCTCCAAAGACTTCTAACTAGATATTAAAAATCATAAGGTTTTAAACAAAAAAAGCAGAAGCATACACTTCTGCTTTTATTAATAATTAAATTAAAGACTAATTATAATATTTAATTATCTTATCTAACTTTTCTGTAACCGTGGATTACAAAATAGATTTAGATATAAGGGACTAGTTGTGAGATTTACTTAAACTATAAAACGTCACTTGTTCATAATCCGAACTACTAGATACTGTTTTGTTACCAGAATATAAGCCTGCTTTAAAATACATCCAATCGTTAGCAAAATTACTATTACTCATATTGTAAGTTGTTGATGCAATAGTACTCCCTCCAGAATTATATAACGTTACAGAAAGTGTATTACCGTTAACTTGAACTTTATAAGAAAATGTTTCGTTAAGTGCAATACCATTAGAAGGACTTCCTGCGCCAGTATAGTCTCCAGCACTATCACCCGTTTCTGTAACATAATTTCCAATCATGTTTTCAAACACTTCGTCTCCTCCGTTTGGTTCATGTGCAAAGTAAATTGCACCTTTACTATGTCCTGGTTGTTTGTGATAATATAAACGTAATGGTTCATCACCACTAGCATGTATTTGTCCAATAATAATTCTACCTACCTGAGATGTACTTCCTGAAGTTGTTGTTACTCTATTAACTTTTAAAGTACCTTCTAAAATCCCATCTACTCCACCAGCTTTATTTTCATTTGTAGAATTTGAAGAGCTAAAGACCCAGTTATTTCCATTTATACCTGAAGTAGAAATACTAGTATTAGTACCACGCAACATTTCTCTAAATTCGACTCTAGAATACGTCGAATTTGTAGTCGTTCCTGATCCTAATGGATAGTTTTTAAACACCATTCCTCCATCACTTCCAGTATAAAACTGGTTGCTAAGTTCATAACCGTTATTAAGTTCTGATACACTTTTCTCCGATCCCGAAGATAAAGTGATTTTCCAAGTCGATAAATCGAAATTTTCAGAAGGTGCTTTATTTGGATCTAAGGATCCTGTTCCTCCGCCACCCGAATCAACATCAACTGGTGTAATTTTTATCCAATTAATATTCCATCCACTTCCGGTGGCTAATAATTTAAGTGTACTGTTCCCCGAACTTAAAGTTACAGTTTTTGCAGTCGTTACCCAATTTTGCCATCCACCAGTAGACGCCTTATTAACATTGGATAGTTTTGTACCATCTTGGAAAAAATTGAATTTAGACGTATTGGTACGAGATGCTACTCTGAATTCGATTTTATAACTACCAGATGTAGATACATTTAAATCATATTCTAGATAATCGTCAGTATCAATCCAACCTACATTTTGTCCTCCTCCTGAGTCTTGTGTATTTTCGGTTTGTACCCCACTCATATTATCATAATTTTCAGCTTGTATTATAACTGAAGAACTCGCTGAAACGGTAGTTCTTAGCATACTTCCAGTATTTTCAGTTTTACCTGTGGGCTCTTCTACAGTCGTTATTTCATCTGTAGAACAACTATTAATGATAAACATCAATAGTAATAATGGCAAAATAATTTGCTTGGTTTTTTTTAAAAATGGTTTCATTTGATTGTAATTAAGGGTTAATATTATTTGGTAAACCAATCTGGTGTACCAGATTGGTTTACCAAATATAAGATAAAGAATCGAATGAATTATCATTTTTTTAACAATAAAATAGATAAATAATAAATTTATTAACACTATAATATACGTATCTATATTTATTCAGCTTATTAAAACTACAGTAACAAACAACCACAAATCACTAATAGGTTAAAATAATTCAGATAAAAACAAACCGTTTCTATCTAAAATATCAACAGCCTTAAAACTATTAATTTGTAAAATGTATTTGCTAACTTTGTGATTAATATAATAGCTAAGAAAAACATACTTTTTCATAGAAAAACAACATGATTAACATTCACGAAAAAACATTACAAGACTTAGAGTTTTCAACCGTATTAGAGCAAGTTAGCGAATATTGCGTGACTGCTTTGGGTAATCAAGAAGCACTAAATATACTACCATTTAGAGACAAAGACACCCTACTTAATGCGTTACAATTAACTAACGAATATTTATCATCTTACTATAATGATAATCGTATCCCAAACCATGGTTTTGATACGATTACTAAAGAATTACAGCTTTTAAAAATTGAAAACACTTATTTAGAAACGCATAGTCTTAAAAAACTAGTGTCTATCTCATTAACAGCGAATGAGATTGTTAAATTTTTAAAGAAATTTGAAACGTATTATCCAAGCTTACATCAACATAGCTTACAAATAGAAGTAACTACAGCTATTATTGAAAAAGTGGATAGCGTTGTGGATCGTTTTGGTGATGTTAAAGACAATGCCTCTGCTCTACTACAACAATTACGACAAGAAATTAATAAGTTGAAAGGTAAGATTAACTCTAGCTTTACCTCTGCTCTAAACCAATACCATAATTTAGAATATCTAGATGATATTAGAGAATCTGTAGTCGATAACAAACGTGTTCTAGCTGTTAAAGCCATGTACAGACGTAAAGTTAAAGGCGCTATTATGGGAGGAAGTAAAACAGGAAGTATTGTGTATATCGAGCCTGAAACAACATTACAACACACTAGAGAACTTAATAATTTAGAATACGAACAAAGCGAAGAGGTGGTTAGAATTTTAAAGGAAGTGACCAATTTCTTGCGTCAATACCTACCTTTATTACATTTATACCAAGCTTTTTTAACCGAGATTGATGTGATTTCCGCGAAAGCGAAATACGCAAAATCGATGAATGCTATATTACCAGAAATCTCTGAGAAACGAGAATTATACCTTCGTGATGCCTACCATCCTATACTCTATCTAAATAATTTAGAGAAAAAAGAAAAAACATTTCCGCAAACTATTGGCCTTAATGAAGACAGTCGTATAATCGTGATTTCTGGACCAAATGCTGGTGGTAAATCTATTACTTTAAAAACCGTTGGTTTATTGCAAGTGATGTTACAGTCTGGACTATTAATTCCAGTGCACGAACGTAGTAAAGCCTTTTTATTTGATCGTATTCTTAGTGATATTGGAGACAATCAGTCTATAGAAAATCATTTAAGCACATACAGTTACCGATTAAAACAGATGAATTATTTCTTGAAGAAAATTAACAAGAATACGCTGTTTTTAATTGACGAATTTGGTACTGGTTCTGATCCGGAATTAGGAGGTGCTTTAGCAGAAACTTTTTTAGAAGAGTTTTATGCTCGAAACGCCTACGGAATCATTACCACCCATTATGCTAACTTAAAAATGTTGGCTAACGAAAAAGAGGAAATGATTAACGCCAACATGATGTTTGACGAGCGTACTTTAGAACCCATGTATAAACTAGCTTTAGGTCAAGCTGGTAGTAGTTTTACATTTGAAGTTGCTCAGAAAAACGGAATTCCATATAGCTTAATTAACCGTTCTAAAAAGAAGATTGAGCGCAGTAAAGTTCGTTTTGATGCAACGATAGCTAAACTTCAAAAACAACGTGCTAAGCTCGAAAAAACAAGCGAGTCTTTAAAAGTAAACGAAAAGAAAAAACAAACCGAAGCGGATAAATTAGAAGAGATTAATGCTAAGGTTCAGAAAAAATTAGAAAACTACCAGGAATTATACGATAGTAACCAGCGTTTGATTTATTTAGGTCAAAAGATGAATGATATTTCTGAGAAGTTTTTTAATGATAGAAAGAAAAAAGAATTGATGGCGGAATTATTCCGATTGGTTCAAATTGAAAATTCTAAACGTAAAAAAGTAACTGCAAAAGTTGCTAAAGCTGAAAAAGCAAAAGAAACTCAGATTAAACAAGAAGCTGAAAAAACAGTGGAAGTCATCCGTAAAAAGAAAAAAGAAGCCAAAGAGAAAGAAAAAAACAAACCTGTTGCTCCAAAACCAACTTTAAGGCTTGGTGACAGAGTCCGTATGAATGATGGTCGTGCAGTGGGGACTATTGATAAGTTTGAAAAGAATAAAGCTATTGTCAATTACGGTATGTTTACCACCAATGTAAATATTGATGCATTAGAGTTAGTTGAAGCCATTAAGAAAAAATAATATGAATTATAAAGGAGTGTTACTTATTGAATAATAAAGAATAATTGACACTCCTCCAACAGTAATTACAACACTCCATCCCGTCACTTCGAGTGATTTGTGAGGCACGAACAAATTGTATCGAGAAGCAAAGTAAACTAAGAAAACACTAATAAAACAAAAGTTCTCGATAAACTTCTTCTACGTCGAAGCACTCGAACTGACGATTCGTGATTACTCTAATGTGATTACTTTATTGCAATTATTATTTTGGCCTTTTCTGCGTCGTCACTTCGAGTGATTTGAGAGGCACGAACAAATTGTATCGAGAAGCACAGTAAACTAAGAAAACACTAATAAAACAAAAGTTCTCGATACACTTCTCCTGCGTCGAAGCACTCGAACTGACGTAATGTGATTACTCTTTTGTGATTTCTCTACTTCACAAGTTCTATTCCTCGTCGTTACTTCAAATGATTTAGAAACAATAGGCAAGCTGTATCGAGAAAAGAGAAAAAATAAATTTCATATATTTAAAAATGAAATTGTCTTACGTGTACATATTAAAATGTTCTGATAATACCTATTACACAGGTGTTACTTCAAATTTAAATAATAGATTAATTGAACATAAATATGGCAAATACTCAGAAAGTTACACATATTCAAGAAGACCTATTACATTAGAGTTTTATGCAGAATTTACTGATATTAACATTGCCATTTCTACCGAAAAACAAATAAAAAAATGGTCTAAATCCAAGAAATTAGCTCTGATAAATAATGAGTTTGAAAAACTTGCAAATTTGGCTAGGAAGACTTTTGATTGAAGTGCATTATTGTTCTTTATAAATTTTTGATACACTTCTCCCGCGTCGAAGCACTCGAACTGACGATTCGTGTTTACTCTTATGTGATTACTTTATTGCAAATATTGATTTTACGTCCTATTCCGTCCCCCGGCACTTCGAGTGGTTTGTGAGGTACGAGCAAATTGTATCGAGAAGCGCAACAAAATAAAGTTCTCGATACACTCCTCCTGCGTCGAAGCACTCGAACTGACGTAATGTGATTACTCTTTTGTGATTTCTCTATTGCAAATATTCCTTTTACATCCTATTCCGACACCGTCACTTCGAGTGGTTTGTGAGGTACGAGCAAATTGTATCGAGAAGCGCAACAAAATAAAGTTCTCGATACACTCCTCCTGCGTCGAAGCACTCGAACTGACGATTCTTGTTTACTCTTATGTGATTACTCTATTGCAAATATTCCTTTTACATCCTATTCCGCCCCCGTCACTTCGAGTGGTTTGTGAGGTACGAGCAAATTGTATCGAGAAGCACAGTAAACTAAGACAACACTAATAAAACAAAAGTTCTCGATACACTTCTCCTACGTCGAAGCACTCGAACTGACGTAATGTGATTACTCTTTTGTGATTTCTCTACTTCACAATTTCTATTCCTCGTCGTTACTTCGAATGATTTAGGAACAATAGGCAAATTGTATCGAGAAGCACAGTAATTAAATTAAAATATTCTATTTTCCAAAAAGCTTATAAATAACCCAAGCTGGCCCCACCAATAAGAATTGTAAATCGTCAATAAAACTAGGTTTTTGACCTTCTACTTTATGACCATAAAACTGTCCAATCCAAGCCACGACAAACAAAATTATTGAAAAATATAATATCGGGAGATATTGAGAAATGTAATAATTGAATACCAAACAAAATGCTGAAAACAACAACATTTGTAGCCCAACCTTTACTGATAGCCTAAAATAGAATAATACTAGGATAATCACCAAAACTACAAACGCCCAATTAGCCACTATGGGATGTGGCAAAAAAGAACTTAAAAAACCTGTTGGTATGGACATAAACAAGCCAACGACACTAAAAAAGATAGCTGGTACACAAATGTAATGTATGGCTATATTGGTCGGATTTTGATGACTTACAGCATAACTATCAAACCATTGTTGTAAAGTTTTCATAATATTGATTTTTGTAAATATATTAAATTATTTTTGCGGTATGATACAGTTACCAAGCAATAAATATTTAATCATTTTTGATGGTGTATGCAACCTTTGCAATAGTTCCGTGCTTTATGTTATCAAACATGATAAAAATAATAAGTTTATGTTTGCACCTTTACAAAGTAACATGGGACAACAAATTATAGCTAAATATAACTTAGATACGTCCAAAACAGATTCGATATTATTGTATTCCCCAAACAAAGGATTAAAAGTAAAATCGACAGCAGCATTACATATTGCAAAACACTTAGGATTTCCAAATAACATGTTGTCTATCTTTTTAATTGTACCAACTTTTATACGTAATTTGGTCTATGATTTTATTGCCAAAAATAGATATAAATGGTACGGTAAAAAAGAGGCTTGCATGATTCCTACTCCCGAACTAAAAGCAAAATTTTTAGAGTAACAGAACATTATCAAGTCCCTAAAAACACAAGTTTTACTTTAATATTTTTTTTAATGTATTGTAAGCTAGTTTTTCCATCTGATCCATTTCTCCATCTGCAAAAGCCATAAGCTTTATATCCGCAAATAAATCCGCCAGATCATTACGATAATAATCGTGAGATTTGACACCTTCAACAATATTTTGAATACTTTGATAATCGTTATCTTCTTCAAATTTTTCATGTACACGCTGGTACACACTCTTATCAACTCTTGATAAAATATATTCTTTTTCTTTTTTACTTTCGTCTAAATCAGAATGCGCTATAAAAAGTAATATGTATGCTAATAATTCGTCTTTACTCCAAGTATTTGGTTTCTCCATGCTATTATAAATTTATAAACTTTTAACCAATTTTAATGTTTTTGTATAACGTCCCTCTATTTCTAACGAATAAATAAACCGTTGCTCTGTTAACATGTCTTTAATTTGTAGTTTAAATATAACAGATTGTTTTGGTTCTAATCCCGAACCTTTTATAGAATATTTTTCTTTATTATAACTATCCGCACCAGAATAGGGAAAAGTTGTAGTAAAAAGGATGTCTTTATTATCGGTTTTTATATTTTCTATTACTATCTTATTATCTGTATTTGAAAGTCTAATAGTAAAACCATAATCACCATCTCTTTGTTGCTTAAAAGACACATCATTAAAACCTATAGTTGGTTCATTTAACGATTCAATTTTTTTAATACGCACGGCCTTTTGATTCTCGAACAATTTTAATCCACAGTCGGAAAATAAACCATCAAAATCGTAGCTTTCGCAAATAGCGTTATTTAAATCTTCTTTACTTAATGTAACAACTTCCAGACCGTTATAATATCCACCATAGTATTGATCTGCTTTTTGCAAAGAATTTGCTAAATAAGATTCATTAATCTTATAACAATCAATTGAATCCTTACCTATAAAACCAACCTTTAAATATTGATTATTACCAAAGCGGCTATTGGTTTCTGATAGTGTAATAAAATCAAACTCGCTTATATTGTTTAATTTTCTTTCAATATCATATTTTTGATTGTTGTAATTATTTTCACCGACTTTAAAATTTTCATATTTTCTTAAATATAAGGTAGCGTAGAAAACAATAGCAAATAGACCTATAAAAAAGGGAATTATTAGCCAATACCAACTGCCGTGTTTTCCTTGTCGTGTTAATTGTACGACTGTTGTTTTGGATAACGAATCATGCCAACCTAATTGTTCTGTTAAAAAGGATAACGGATTAAAAGGTAAACGTCTAGAAAAACTTTTAGCGATTATTTGTCCCGAAGTTATTGGTTGACCTGTTAGACTAACCACTTTAGTTTGTGTTAGAAACTTTGCCGGAGTTGATTTAAAAATTAATTCAAAAATAATATAATAAAATGTTATACACACTAATAACAATAAAGTAATAACATACCGTTCTCCAATAATATTAGATAACCATCTGAGTGATTTAATCGGTAATATTCTAATTAAATTAGAAGTCACTAAAATTGCAAAACAAGCATCAAAAACTAAATGAAAGATCCGTTGTGCTTTATTCGCACGTTTTAAATTAAATGCAGTATAATCATTTAATAACCGATATTTATATGTTTTTACTTTTTCACCTTTTGATAAAATTGTAAGTATTAAATAAAAGAATAAGGTCCAAAAAACGATTATTAATAGATATATCAACGTCCCAAATTCAATTTTAAGATTACGAATAGTAAAGTATAAAGTCAAAATCGAGCTTATAGCGCTATTTATAAAAAATATAGAAAAACAAAATTGAAGCAAACGCTTCTCAATACCTTTGCTAAAATAATATAGGATATACGACAATACTAAAACTAGAATAAAAATAAACTCTAGTATGTTTACTCCAGAAAAATGTTCTCCAGCCGGAAAAGAATTAAAAATAAAGTAATTTGAATTTAAAAAATTTAAATTAATTTTATAGAAGTACTGCTGGATAGAAAAAAAAGAGCTGTACGGATTTGCATAAATCCTTTTGTATTCTAAAAAGAGAGTTATTACAATAAAAAGAGGTAATACTAGATTTATTTTCTGTTCAAGAAAATACCTTAGTTTTTCAATTAATGTTTTCATTTAGAGATTTACTTTATTAAACTACCATATTCTGTCCAAGACCCATCGTAAACACAATTGTTATATCCTAAGATTGTTGCCGCTAAACTTAATACAGATGCGGTTATACCAGAACCGCAAGTAAATACCAATTGTTGATCACTTAGTGCAACGCTACCAAACAATACTTTCCAATCCTTTTGGGGTTTAAATGTATTACCATTTAAGAGCGCTGTAAAAGGCAAATTAACCGAATTTGGTATTGTCCCAGATCGTAAACCCGCTCTAGGTTCTGCCACTTTAGAAGTAAACCTATCCTGTGACCGTGCATCTATAATTTTAAATTCTGAATCTTTCCCTATAGCTTCTAAAGACTCAAAATATACCACATTATTTGGGTTATATTTCGCTTTAAAATCTCCTGTTAGCTTTTCGTTTTCTGTACATTGTTCTGTCTTAAATTGATGTGTTTGCCATTCTGGTAAACCGCCATCCAAAACAGCAACGTTAGTATGTCCAAACGTTTTAAATAACCACCACGCTCTCGGACTAGAATAAATACCTTTACTGTCATAAACCACAATAAAACTATTCTTATTTATACCTAAATCTTGGGCTGATTGCTCAAATTGAAGTTCTGATGGTATCGTACTGGGAAAATCTGCCAATACATCACTAAAATCTTTCTTTATATCAAAAAAACGAGCATTAGGTATTTGTTGTGTTTCAGAATTAGATTGATTTCCTGCTACTCTGGTAATAGTGGCGTCCAAAATCACCAAATTAGGTTGATCTAAATTAGCCTCAAGCCATTGCACAGATACTAAATTATCAAATCCCTTCATTATTGTTTTATTTTACGTTTTCATAATTGTCATCCCATTCTTTTGGTTTAGGATCATCATGAAGTTTACCTAAAGATTTTGCTACAATCATGGATACTGTAGCATCTCCTGTAACATTTACCACGGTTCTACACATATCTAATGGTCTATCTACAGCAAAAATTAAGGCCAATCCAATTGGTAACAATTCCTCTGGAAAACCAATAGCTTCCAAAACGATAACTAACATCACCATACCTGCACTTGGCACTGCAGCACTACCTATAGACGCTAATAAAGCGGTACCTACAATTACTAATTGATTTGTAAATGTTAATCCATCTGGCCAAATCACTTGCATAATAAAGACTGCAGCGATCCCTTGATATAAACTGGTACCGTCCATGTTAAGCGTTGCTCCAACAGGTAATACAAATCCTGACACTTCCTTATCTACGCCTAAATGTTCCTCCACGCGCTCCATAGTCACCGGTAACGTTGCAGCACTACTACTTGTAGAAAATGCTAACAACTGTGCTGGACTAAAACGTTTTAAAAACCAAAAAGGCGATTTTTTTGTTATTATCTTTATTAATAACATATAAAAACAAATCATTAAAAATAATCCAAAAACGACACAGGCTGCATAACCCAATAACTTAACTAGTATTGTTGTATCATCAAAAGCTATAATAACATTTGCCATTAAAGCAAAAACAGCATAAGGTGCAAACAACATAATTAAATCAACCATTTTCATGATGGCTTCGTTTAGGGAATCAAAAAAGTCAACTAAGGGCTTCGCTTTCTTCTCTGGAATTAATAATAAACAGATTCCGAAAAATAATGCAAAGAAAATAACTTGAAGCATTGCTGGTTCTGCAAAAGATTGAAAAATATTACTCGGAAAAATATCCACTAACGCTTGTAAAGGTCCAGCATCCTGTGTTACTTTAGCCTTACTAATCATGGCATCCGCATTACCTTGATAAGCCTCTTTCATTTTTTCAATAGTTTCTTTAGGCATTCCCTCGCCAGGCTTAATAATATTAACAATACTTAAACCTATAACAATAGCAATAACTGTTGTTCCTATGTAAATACCAATGGTACGAAACCCCATGGTTCTTATTTTTGAAATATCCTTTAAATCTGAAATTCCTTTTATTAAAGACGCTAATATTAACGGAACGGCAATTAGTTTTAAAAGATTAATAAATATTTTACCAAAAGGTTCTATCCACCTACTCACAAAAGATTTAGCTCTCGTTATTTTTATTTCTTTAGCAGGCACATACTCAACGGTAGATACAACTTGACCATTTACGTTTTTATGAATAACTTTTTCATAAGCATCAATTGTTTTTACAACAATTTTTTCTTTTCCCCAATCCATGGACATAATTATAAAACCGAAAAGGATTCCTAAAACCATTCCTATTATAATTTTCCAGTGTAATGCAAGTTTTTTCATATGCTCTCAATTGTCATCCTTTTTAGTAAGGACTATTTTTTAGTTGTTTAGTTAGTTTTTCTTCCTATAATCTTATGTCTCCAAACTTCATAAAGATAACACGTTGTGTCTTCTTGATCTAGATTATTAAGGGGTAAATCTATTTGTATCTTTTTAGCTTTATGGTAATCAGAAATTAAACCAAAAGCATTTAAATCAGTAGGTAAAAATGTATTATCAAAACCACCACCATTACTTAAAGCACTAGTGTCTCCTCCAATAGTAATTAAATCATACCCAACAAAATCAAATTGTGATGTCAAGTCTGCTTTTTCAAAATTAGGTTCCTTAACAAGGGCTAATAAATTAAAATATGGAATTGTTTTTACGTTTTCTAATACATAATCTAGTGTATTAAAATAAAACATAACCACACCTTGATCAGTTACTAAATGTTCCCAATCTGCTTCTGTATCCATATCTGGCACAAATAACAACCTATTAAGGTTACCATCTAAAGATACTAATTCTTTTAAATGTTTAATTTCAGAAAACGATACGTAATCCTTCCAACTAAAACCATGTTTATGATCAGCATCAAAAGTTTGTAAAGCTGTATAGTAAATCTTAGGTTTCATTTTAATAGTAAGGCTAAAAGTGATATTTACAGTTGTAACGCTGACTTATGAATAGGTTTTATTCATCAATAAATAATCTGCTAAAACTATTGCTGCCATAGCTTCTACTATTGGTACAGCTCTTGGCACAACACAAGGATCATGTCGTCCTTTGCCTTGCATTTCTACCTTTTCACCTTCATTATTAATAGTCTCTTGATTTTGCATAATAGTTGCCACGGGTTTAAACGCGACTCTAAAGTAGATATCCATTCCGTTACTTATTCCACCTTGAATTCCCCCGGATAAGTTCGTTTTTGTGCTACCGTCAATATTAAATAAGTCATTATGCTCACTACCTTTCATTTTAGCACCACAAAACCCACTTCCATACTCAAAACCTTTTACGGCATTAATAGATAGCATGGCTTTACCTAATTCGGCATGTAATTTATCAAAAACAGGTTCTCCCAGTCCAATAGGAACATTTTGTAACACGCATGTTACTGTACCTCCGATGGTATCACCTTCTTTACGAATTTGTTTGATACGATCTATCATTTTTTCAGCTATAGCTGAATCCGGACAGCGTACATCATTACTTTCAATATTAGAAAAATCTAAATCCTGATACGGTTTATCAATAAAAATATCCCCTACTGAAGATGTAAAGGCATTAATTTTAACATCTTTCAACATCTGCTTGGCAATTGCACCAGCCACTACACGACTTGCTGTTTCTCTAGCAGAACTACGTCCACCGCCTCTATAATCTCTTAATCCGTATTTTTTGTCATAAACATAATCCGCATGACTAGGTCTATACGCATCTTTTATATGCGAATAATCTTTTGATTTCTGATTGGCATTTTCGATAACAAAACCAATTGGTGTTCCCGTCGTAACCCCTTCAAAAACACCTGATAATAACTTGACTTCATCTGGTTCTTTACGTTGTGTTACAATAGCAGATTGCCCTGGTTTACGTCTATTCATTTCCATTTGAATGGCATCTAAATCCAATTCTATTCCAGGAGGACATCCATCTATAATTCCTCCTATTGCGACACCATGTGACTCACCAAATGTGGTTAATTTAAATAAGTTTCCGAAGCTATTACCTGCCATACATAAAATAATTTACGCTAAAGTAATCATAAATAGTAGCCAAACAAAACTGTAGCAATTTCAACTTCAAAAATTTGGTAATGTAATCTTAACAATTCCCTTATAATTAGATAATTATGCCATAATGATTGAGTAACACTAAAAACTAATATTTGCATATAATTTAGAAATACATTCTACATTGAAATTAAAAAGAAAAGTTGAAATTGTTGTTATATCAGACGTACACTTGGGTACTTATGGCTGTCATGCGAAACAGTTATTGACTTATTTGAGTAGTGTAAATCCTAAACACCTAATATTAAACGGTGATATTATAGACATTTGGCAGTTTAGCAAACGTTATTTTCCTAAATCACATATGCAAGTGTTAAAAAAAATTGTCTCTTTAGCTGCTAAAGGCACAAAAGTGACTTACATTACTGGTAATCATGACGAAATGCTTCGTAAATTTACTGACTCTGAAATTGGTAATATTTCTATTGTCAATAAACTTGTTTTAGAATTAGATGGTAAAAAAGCATGGTTTTTTCATGGTGATGTTTTTGATGTTTCTATCCAAAATGCCAAATGGTTAGCTAAACTTGGAGCCTACGGTTATGATTTACTAATATTAATTAATAGATTTATTAATTGGATATTAGTCACACTAGGCAAAGAACGTTATTCCCTATCTAAAAAGATAAAAAACAGTGTCAAAGGCGCTTTGAAATACATTAGTGACTTTGAAAAAACAGCAACAGATCTAGCGATTGAAAACGGTTATGATTATGTGATATGTGGCCATATACATCAGCCAAAAAATGAGATAGTTGAAACTAAAAAAGGAAAAACAAACTACCTAAATTCTGGAGATTGGGTAGAGAATTTTACGGCTTTAGAATATCAATTTAAACGCTGGAAACTTTATAGGTATAGCGAAGATAAACTAAGTGCTTTTTATGCGGACGAAGAACTTAAGGATATGTCCGAACAAGAGCTGATTGCAGCGATTACCATCATGCAACCTTTTAAAAATACAAAATAATAGCTTACATTTAAAGTATTAGTTTTAGATTTTTTTTTTTGTTAAAACACTTTGATAATGAAGCCTTTAAAACTCACATTACTTGTAATCTTTTGTTTCACTGTATTTAATTGTTCTAACGATGATACAAACGATAGTATCAGCCAAGAACAGCAACAACAATTTAGTGGCAATTTTTTCCCATTAACGGTCAACGATTCTTGGTATTATGCTATTCTAAACACAAATAATGACACTAACGAGACTATTGTTAGTGACGATGTTTTACTGGTGGACAACGAAACAAATACTGGGTTTACATTATCTGTAAATCAGGGTGCTCCGGCGAACGGAACTATGAGTGGTATTTTAACAAGTGGAGAATTAACACGAACGGAAACCACATTGGCAACTCACGGAACAGTAGGAATACCTATTGATGGTTTTGATTTTGAAATAGCGTTAGAAAATGCAGTATTATATGATACACAAGCCAATAACGGCACCCAATTAGCTTTAAAAACCGGAACATTTACTCAAGATTTACAAGGGTATCCAATCACTTTAAATTACACGCTAACCAGCACGCAATTAGAAAACTTAGACGCTTTGACTGTTAATAACACGATATACGACAGCGTAACCTCGGCCAACATAAGTTTAGATTTAAATGCTACGATCCAAATTTCAGTATTCGGAATCACGCAAGTAATCTCTATAATAGACACACAAGAGGTATTAAGTATCAACAGTTTTTATGCCAAAAATATTGGTCTAATTAAAGCTGACTCAGACTCTGGATATTCCTTAAACCCTACAACAATTACACTTTTGCAACAAGCGGGTGTTGATTTAAGCACATTGCCAACAACCTTATCGTTAACAAATATTCAGACATTAACAAGTTATACTATTACAGAATAACTACAATAAAGCATTTTTTAAAATAGTAATAGGATGTAATGCAATACGTTGTGTTCCATCCTTAATTTGATGCCTACAACTAGTACCATTAGCACTTATTTGTGTTGTTTTAGGTGATTTTCGAACTGCAGGAAATAAGGTCTGCTCCCCTATTTGCATGCTTACTTTATAATGTTCTTTTTCGTAACCAAAACTACCAGCCATACCACAACAACCACTTGGGATAATGGTTACTTTATAGTTTTTAGGAAGGTTGAGCACATTAAAACTATAGATTTGATTGGATTGCGATTTTTGATGACAATGTCCATGAAACTTAATTGTTTTTTCATCTTCAGAAAACTGATCCGATTTGATGTTTCCTAGTGCTATTTCATTGGATAAAAATTCCTCAATTAAGTAGGTGTGTTCTGCTATCGCTTTCGCTGAAATTTTGTCGTCGACCAACCTTGGGTATTCATCTTTAAATGATAAAATAGCAGAGGGTTCAATTCCTATTAAAGGTGTATTTTCAGAAACTATATTTTTAAAAATAGCCACATTTTTGTCCGCCACTTTTTTAGCTTGCTCCAATAAACCTTTAGACATGAACGCCCGCCCAGACTCTACATTATCGATAAGCTCCACTTTATAGTTTAACCTGGTTAATAAATGAATAGCATCTCTTCCTATTTCAGCATCCAATTGATTAGTAAATTCGTCATTAAACAAATACACTGTTTTGATTGCTTTTGATACAATTAGATTATTCTTAAGGATCTGATACTCTTTAGATAACGTTTTATCTGATAATAAGGGTAAACTTCTCTCCTTGGCAACACCTGATGCCTGTTTAATTACAGAAGATGTTATTGTGTTAGAGAACATGAAATTAGTCAACCCTTTAAAATGTCTTCCTAGATGATTTAATTTGTCATTATAAGCAAACAATTTTGTTCTAAAAGGCACACCATTTTCTTTTTGATATTGGTATAAAAATTCGGCTTTTAAACTGGCAACATCCACACTACTTGGACACTCACTAGAACATGCTTTACAACTCAAACACAAATCAAAAACCTGCTTTAACTCTGTGTGATTAAACTTGTTTGATTTTTCCGAATTTGTCAAATATTCTCTTAATGCATTTGCTCTTGCTCTGGTTGTATCTTTTTCGTCTCTAGTCGCTCGATAACTAGGGCACATTGTCCCTCCAAATTCAGGTAATTTTCGACAATCCCCAGAGCCATTACATTTTTCGGCTTCACGAAGAATACCTTCTGATTTAGAAAAATCGAGAATCGTTTTAATTTCGGGTACTTTTCGATCAGTTTCATAGCGTAGATTTTTATCCATTGGAAAAGCATCTACTATTTTACCTGGATTAAATATGTTATTGGGATCAAAAGTTGATTTTATACCTTTTAATAACTGATAATTTTTATCACCAATCATTAATTTTACAAATTCACCTCTAACAATACCATCACCATGCTCTCCGCTAAACGATCCCTTATATTTTTTAACTAAATGTGCTACATCTGTTGTTATTTGTCTAAACAACTTAACATCTTCACTCTTTTTTAAATCTAAAATAGGACGTAAATGCAACTCACCTGCACCAGCATGTGCGTAATACACCGCTTTTTGATTATAACCTTTCATCAAGGCTGTAAAATCTGAAATATAATTAGCTAAATCCGGTAACGCGACCGCTGTATCTTCAATACATGCGACTGCTTTTTTATCACCAATCATATTACCAAGAAGTCCTAAACCTGCACTTCTTAAATTATTCGCTTTATCTATTTGGTCTTCAATCAATATTGGATTAGCATAGCTTAAAGTTTCTTTTTCAACTTGCAAAATTAAGGCATTCGCTTTTTGATTTGCCTCTTCTAAGCTATTCCCCCTTACTTCACACATTAATATTGCTTCTGGGTCACCTTGAATAAAATACCTATTGTCCTGTTGTGTTTTATTATGTTTAGTTAAATCTAAGATAGTTTTATCCATCATCTCACAATTATATAAATCATGTTCCATTGCTGGTCTAACAGCAATTAAGCAATCTTCTATAGTGTTAAAATGTAGCGCCACCATTACCCGATGCTTCAACGGTAAATCATCTAATTTTAAAGTGATTTGTGTTGTAAACGCCAATGTACCTTCACTACCTGTTAATAAACGACATAAATTAATGTCACCATTATCAATCAACTGATCAATAGCATACCCCGTGTTTCTTCTATGTATCTCTTGTTTTGGAAAGTGTGCATTAATTTCTTTTTGAGCGACTTCTGTGAGCACGTCGTTATATAGTTGATTATATATCTGGCCTTCTAATGACTCAAGGTTTAATTTTTCTTTAAATTCTTCTTGAGACAAGCTTTTAAAAACAACAGCACTACCATCACTTAATATAGTATGAAGCTCTACTACTTTATCTCTAGTGACGCCATACTTAATTGAAGTCGTACCAGAAGAATTATTACCAACCATACCACCAATCATACAGCGATTAGAAGTAGACGTATTGGGGCCAAAAAACAAACCGAAAGGTTTTAAATAATTATTTAATTGATCTCTAACAACTCCGGGTTGAACCGTAACCGTTTTATTAAGCTGATCTATAGATACTATATTGTTACAATGTTTGGACACATCGACAACAATACCATTTCCTACGCATTGACCTGCAAGAGATGTACCAGCTGTTCTTGGTATTAAAGACGTATTATTGGTTTTAGCAAAAGCAATTAACGTTTTAATATCCTCATTATTTTTAGGATAAGCTACAGCAGCCGGAAGCATTCTGTAAACGGATGCATCTGTAGCGTATATAGATTTAATTAAATCGTCAGAGTACAATTCTCCTAATAAACTATTTTTCAGCTTGTTTAAATTCATTTTAGCTTTATTCAATTATCAAAAGGTTAACAAGACATGTATTTTACAACGTAAGAATCACTTCATTGCTATACTAAATTAACTTGCCTAACAAAAATAAGAAAGATAAGCAGACCAATTACATTTGTAAGAGTAACAATTACTATAAAACAAGATAAAAAAAATCATTATAAACTCTGTTTTTAATGCTATTGGAGCATAAAAACCAAATCACAAAACTATAATTATAACTTGATTAGATTTATAGATTACATGGAAAACACCTAAACACTAAAAAAAAGGCTATTATCATCTCTAATTACTGAAATTGCCACTAAAGCAGATGGAATAAAAAATAGAGTCGTACAATTAATTGATTTTAGTTTATAAATTTGATAAACCATTGTTTGTCTTTTTTTATTTGTGTAAATTTTAAATTTTAATCATAAATAATTAGATTACATTCGCGAAGTCTTTAATATAAGACATCTAAGCTTTAGATATTAACGTATATACACTAAACTAATAAATAAATTAACATGAAAAAACAACTTTTGTTTGCTTTTGCAATTTTTGGATTTGCAACATTTACTTATGCTCAAGACATCTCGGATAATGCTATTGGATTACGTTTGGGAGATAGTGATGGCTTTGGTGCCGAAGTATCATATCAACGTGCTTTGGGTGACAATAATAGATTAGAAGTCGATTTAGGATGGCGTAACGATGGGTTTAAGTTAGCAGGGTTATACCAATGGGTTTGGGTTCTAGATGGAGACTTTAACTGGTATGCAGGTGCTGGGGGAGGTATTGCTTCCTACAATGAAACTTTTATCTTTGCTGCTGGAGACATTGGTATTGAATATAATTTTGATATTCCGTTACAATTATCTTTAGACTTTAGACCTGAATTAGGTTTTGGAGATTATGGTGATGATTTAGGTTTTGATATCGGTTTAGGAATTCGTTATAGATTCTAACCAACACTATTATAAAATAAAAAAAGCCACCCTATTAAGGTGGCTTTTTTTTGTTACTTCAAAATCTTACATTTATTCAATGTTTCTTCATAAATAGCTTCATATTGCGGTACTATACGATGGATATCAAAAGTTTTAGCTTGTTCTTTTGCATTGATCTTAAATTGTTTTAATACGTCTTCATTCTTTAAAATATGAATCGCATTTTTACTCATAGACTTTACATCTCCAACATCACTTAAAAAACCTGAGAAACCATCCTTATTTACTTCTGGAATTCCTCCTGTATTACTAGATATTACAGGTACGCCAGACGCCATAGCTTCTAATGCTGATAATCCAAAACTTTCTGTTTTACTTGGTAATAAAAACAAATCTGAGAAACATAATATTCTGTCAATCTCATTACTATTACCAAAAAAGACCACTTTATCTGTAATTCCTAATTTTTCACATAAACGCTCAGCAGGTTCTCTTTCTGGACCTTCTCCAACCATCATTAACTTTGCTGGAACTTCTTTTTGAATTTCATTAAAAATATTAATCACATCAGGTATACGTTTGACTTCTCGCATATTACTTATGTGCGTAATAATTTTTTCATCTTCATTGGCCATCATACCCCGTTGACAATCCGTAAATCCATTACTAAATTTTGTAATATCTATAAAGTTAGTCACTACATTAATTTCATTTTTAATATCAAATAAACGTAACGTATCATCCTTTAAACTTTGAGATACAGCGGTGACAGCATCCGATTTATTGATACTAAAAGTTACTGCTGGCTTATAAAAAGGGTGACTACCTACTAACGTAATATCTGTACCGTGCAAAGTTGTTACAATAGGAACATAAATATTATCCTCTCTAAGCATTTTTTGAGCCATATAAGCGGCGTATGCATGCGGTATTGCATAATGCACATGTAAAACTTCAATACCATGAAGTTTTACCATGTCTACTAATTTACTAGATAAAGCAAGTTCGTAAGGTTGATAATGAAACAAAGGATATTCTGGAACGGCTACTTCATGAAAATGAACGTTGTTACCTAATAACTCCAATCTTACGGGTTGATTATACGTTATAAAATGAATCTCATGACCACGTTTTGATAACTCTAAACCTAATTCGGTTGCTACAACGCCACTTCCTCCAAATGTTGGATAACAAACAATACCTATTTTCATGTAATCTTTATAGTTTAGTACTTAGTCTGATTAATTCAAAAAACTTTACAATTTAATCTATAATAGCATCGTAGATGGCTGCCTGAATATTGGTTCTAATGTCTTTACGTAATAAAGTATTGGGTCCTTTAGATGACGGATACGTTCTATTTGCCATAAAGACATACACTATTTCCTGTTCTGGGTCTGCCCAAGCATACGTTCCTGTAAAACCAGAATGTCCAAAACTAGTCATACTAACACAACCGCAAGTTGGTCCTGATTCTCCTAATTGTGGTTTATCAAATCCAATACCTCTCCTGTTATTACTTTCACAATAATAGCAGGTATTAAATTTATCTAAAGTTTCGGATTTAAAATACCGTTTACCACCGTAAAATCCTTTTTGTAAATACAACTGCATAATTTTAGCAATATCATTTGCGTTACTAAAAACACCTGCATGACCACCAACACCATCTTGCATTGCTGCACCCATATCATGTACATAACCTTGTACCTTTTGATAACGGTAATAATCATCATTCTCTGTCGGTACAATTTTACTATTACTTACTTTGTTATAAGGATTGTACATCGTATGGTTGGCACCTAAAGACTTATAAAAATGATCTGCAGTTAACTCGTCCAACCGTCTATCGTAATGCGACTCTATATATTGCTTTAATATATAATAAGGCAAATCACTATATCTATATCTCAGTCTAGATAATAAATCCGTATCCTTAATCCTCATGTTTATTGAATCCTTATAATCATCTCGTAAAAATAATTCTGGAGATACTTTTATAGAGAATCCTTTTGTTTTTGTCTTTCTATAATACTTTGCTGAAGGTTGTTTTGTATCGGGGTCTAATGTTTTAAAATAAAAAGGAATCCAAGGTTTTAACTGTGCATAATGCGACAACATCTTCTTTAAAGTGATGTTTTTTTTATTAGAATTTTTATACAATGGAATGATGTCACCCAGTTTGGTCTCTAAAGAAACAATACCTTGTTCTTCCAACTCCATCATTAGAGGTAAAGTCGCTACAATTTTTGTTAACGATGCAATATCATAGATATCATCAAAAGCTACAGCCTCGTTACCTTCATACGTATGTTTACCAAAATTTTTATTGTAAATAACCTTTCCTTTTCTTGCTATAACTAACTGTATGCCTGGGGTCATTTTACCACTTACCGCGTAGTTAGCAATTGAGTCAATTTTTTTTAACGCCTCACTAGACATGCCCACACGTTCCGGAATGGTATAGCCTAATCTTTCCAAACTATTAGATTGTTTACCGTCCCCTACTTTAAAAAACTCGCCTGCGGATACTGGTAACGTCCCTCGAGCAGGAATAGCTCCAAAAATAAGTTGTGCCGATTTTTCTTGGCTTATTTTACTGTTCTGATAACTAACAACAACACTTTCAATGTTAGTCACTGATTTTAAATCTAAAAGCGCATAAGGCTTAGCAAATACATCAAGAATTACATTGTTTGTTCTTGCTATTTCTTGCAACCACACTAATTCTTTATTCGAAAATTTATAACTCTTCCAAGGACTATCATTAGACTTGTGAAATCCAATAATAACCGTATTATAGGATTGCAATTTTTTAATTAATTCATCTAAATTATCATCAGAAATTTCATGTACCTTAGTGTATTTTTTAAGTTCATCTACAAAATATGATCCTCCATCATCTCCTAATTTAACATAGGCTATTTTTTTTGTTTCAAGATTTCTGAAGGGTAACTGATTTGTAGTATCTCTAGCAATAGTAATGGCATTTTCCATTAACATCTCATACAGTGCATCATCTTTTATTCTACTTAAATCAGACACTAAATTATAAGTTCCAATTGGTCTATACTTATTTAGACCAACTTTATACTTAGCCATTAATATTTTTTTAACCGAATGTGCTAAGCGTGCTTCAGTAATATCTTTATTGTTGTAAGCATCAACAAATTTATTAATTGCTGTTGGGACATCTCCTGACATTAACATCACATCATTACCAGCTTTAAAAGCCGCTAAATCTATATCTCCAGGCGCGCTATAATTAGACGCCCCTTTCATCGTTAAAGCATCCGTAAAAATAAGCCCTTTAAACCCTAAACGTTGTTTTAATATATTAGTTACAATGTTTTCAGATAATGTTGAAGGGAATCCATCTCTAGGCTCTAAACTAGGAATATTAAGATGTGCAACCATAACACTTGACAAACCTTCTTTAATTAGCTTTTTATACGGATATAACTCGATAGAGTCTATTCGTTTTTCATCAAAATCAACCGTTGGTAGTGTTTTATGAGAATCTGAAGAGGTATCTCCATGTCCTGGAAAGTGTTTCGCATTAGCTAAGACGCCAACACTCTGCATTCCTTTCATAAATGCTAAAGCTTTATCTGTAACATTGTCCCTATCTTCTCCAAAGGAACGGTTTCCAATGATTGGATTATTTGGATTAGTATTAATATCTACAACTGGTGCAAAATTAAAATGAACGCCTATACGCTTACAATGTTCACCTAACTGACGTCCAGTTTGCTCTATCAACTGATTGTTTTTAATAGCACCTAGCGTCATATTCCATGGAAAAGCGTAAGTAGAATCCAAACGCATACTCAAGCCCCATTCCGCATCCATACCAATTAATAACGGTATTTTAGCGGCAGCTTGTAACTCATTATTAAGTTTTGCTTGTCTAACAGGACCACCTTTAGAGTAAATTAAACCTCCAATTTTGTTGTCTCTAATTAAATTAACTATGGCATTTTTTTCTCGTGCTGTTTGTTTAGAAAAAACCTGAACCATGTACAATTGTCCAATTTTCTCTTCTAAGGTCATCGAATCATAAAGATCATCTACCCATTTTTGTTGTGCTACAGGATCTTTATCCAATAATGGATTGGGTGTATCTTGAGCGTGTAAAACGCTGGTAAACACTAATAATAAGACAAGGTATTTTAAATATTGCATATACTGAATTTGACTATTTAAGTTGTATTTTACTATACGACTAAAAACTATGCCAAATTAGTACAATTCTTACTATTAATGAAGGACTTTGTGATAGAATTATAATCGTTTTTTAAACACCTTAACTCAAAAAACGATTATGCCAACTTTCGCTTGCAGGAACTTCCCAGCTTTCATTTAACTCTTCAATATTAGTCACTAAATTGTTAAATACAATAGTGTTTTTAGAGACTGCCTTTTGTTTAGCCATTTTTCTAAAATCTGTCAATGTTTTGTGAGCTACAAATTCTCCTTGCTTGTAAGACACATTCATTTTGTCTAATAAGTCGACTTCGTATTCTTTTTCTAACTGCTGTATAAACACTACAGAAGCATCAATACTACAACCTGTTGCTTGGTTTAAATCCTGATCTAAAGCTATTATTATAAAACGTTTATACCTAATATCATAACCCGCTTTTAATTCGCCACCATGTGCTGTCCATCCTTCTACAAAGACATCCAGTTTTGACTTGATTTCTTCTAATTCGGCATCAGAAAATGAGCGATTAGCTTGGTAAATCCAAACTCTTGACGTTTCTGGTAATGTGTTAAAATCTACTAACATTATACTTTTATTGTTATTCTATTAAATCTATATGTCTATCGTGATACCCTAATAAATATAAAACACCATCTAGTCCTATGCTAGAAATGGCACTTTGGGCATTATTTTTCACTTTTGGTTTGGCATGAAAAGCAATACCTAATCCTGCTAAATTTAGCATTGGTAAATCATTTGCTCCATCTCCAACCGCGATGGTTTGACTAATGTCAATCCCTTCTTTTTCTGCAATTTCTTTAAGATATTCTGCCTTTTTATTACCATCCACAATATCACCAAGGTAACCACCAGTAAGAACTCCATCTTTAATTTCTAGTTGATTAGCATAGACGTAATCCATACCTAACTCCTTTTGCAGGTAATGTCCAAAATAAGTGAATCCACCTGATAAAATAGCTGTTTTAAAACCGTATTTTTTTAGTGTATCAATCAAACGTCTAGCTCCTTTTGTAATAGGTAAATTAATTGCAACATCATGCAGCACATCTTCACTTAATCCTTTTAACAACTTCATACGTTGTTTAAAACTTTCGTTGAAATCAATTTCGCCTTGCATAGCCGACTCAGTAATTGCCTTTACTTCGTCTCCAACACCTGCCAATTCTGCTAACTTATCAATAACTTCTGCCTGAATTAATGTCGAGTCCATATCAAAACAAACCAAGCGTCTGTTGCGTCTGTATATATTATCCTCTTGGAATGCAATATCCACATCTAAATTGTGTGATATTTGCATAAACTTTTCAGTAAATTCTGATTTATTTTCAATTTTACCTCTTATCGATAACTGAATTGATGCTCTAGGGTATTCTGCTTCTTTAACCAATGAGGTACGACCTGTTAGTCGTTTAATAGCATCAATGTTTAAGTTTTTATCTGAAATAAATTTAGTTACCTCAGAGATTTGTTCTGCTGTTAATTTATCTCCTAAAATAGTAATAATGTAACGGTCTTTTCCTTGAAGATCCACCCATTTTTCATAATCCTCTAATGAAATTGGAGTAAACTTAGCTTTTACGCCCAACTCATAAGCTTTAAACAATAAATCCTTTAAAACTGAGGCCGAATTATTTCCTGATTCTATTTCAAACAAAATACCTAATGATAAAGTATCATGTATGTTAGCTTGACCGATATCTAAAACTTTAGCGCCATATTGAGACAAAACATTAGTTAGTCCAGATGTTAGACCTGGTTTATCTTGCCCTGAAATGTTTAAAAGAAATATATCGTTAGTCATTTTTACTGTTTTGTTTAAAGAAGACATAAAGTGTCAACTTTAAAATTTAGCTATTTGTTTTTCAATTTACTTTGATCTTTTCGATAAGTCAAATAACCATTAAATAAGGCAAATAGAACACTATGAATTAAAAATGTTAAAGCTGAAAATGGTTTTCCTTTGTAATAGTCCCAACCAGCCATTAACAAAGCAAATGCTAATCCTGAAATTAAACCACTTATAATATATTTTTTGATAGCCATTATAATCCTTGGGCGCTAGCTATTAGCTCGGCTATATCCATAACCTTTACCTCATTTTCTTTTTCTTTCACTTTTACACCATCAGACATCATTGTCATACAATACGGACAACCTGTTGCGATAATATCCGGTTTGGTTTCCAAAGCATCTTGCGTCCTTAGCTCGTTAATATCCAAAGCACCTTTTTCCGGCTCTTTAAACATTTGCCCACCTCCTGCTCCACAACATAAAGCTGTCGCTTTACTACGCTTCATTTCTTGCAGATTGGCATTTAAAACTGATAGAACAGCTCTTGGTGCTTGGTATTCCGAATTAGCACGACCTAAATAACACGGGTCATGGAATGTGATACGCTTACCTTTAAAGCTATCATCTTTGACTTCAATAACTTTAGAGTCTATTAATTGCTTTATGAATTGTGTGTGGTGTAATACCTCATACTTACCACCTAACTCTGGATATTCGTTTTTTAAACAATTAAAAGCATGTGGATCGCAGGTTACAATTCGTTTTACCTCATATCCATTTAATACTTCTATATTCATCACAGCTTGCATCTGAAACAAAAACTCGTTTCCTACACGTTTTGCCAAATCTCCTGTTGCGCTTTCTTCAGTCCCTAATACGGCAAAATTAACATTAGCTTTGTTTAAAATTTTAATAAATGCTTTTGTTATTTTTTTAGCTCTATCATCATAACTTCCTGCTGATCCTACCCAAAATAAAATATCTGGAGTTTTACCTTGGCTCATCATTTCTGCCATCGTTGGCACTATAAGTGTTTCGCTCATAATTTGTTTTATTTTATTGCTGAAAAATCGATTTTAGATAATCTGATATAAATAGATAATATCTTAATTCCTTTTTTCATTTTATTTCTTGGATCGTCTTGTTCTAAGGCTGCTAACCTTAAAGCTTCCAACCCTAATTCTTCTGTTTGTTTCTCTGTACAATAATCGCAAAGCACTTTTTTTAAACTAATGCTTTCTACTCTACTTTGCTTGTACTTAATTTGTGTAATTATCTTAAACTGAAGTGAATCTTTTTGATAACCTTGTGCTTTAGCTTGACTTAAGCTAAATATTGAGATTAACGATATTAAGATTACGTATTTCAAATACTTATGCTTTTTTATTACGTGTTAAAATAAAAATAATTCCTAAAGTCAGTGTTAGACTTCCAAAAAAAACTGAAAGCGATCCTGCTATGTTATAAATATCCTTGAAAAAAAGTATAAATACTCCAATAACAATAAGTATCAAACCTATAATGCTCCTAGTTTTACTGGGTACTTTTAAAATAATACTCATGGTTTCCTTTTCTTTAAATTATAGTAATGACATTCTTTTTTTGTCAAAAAACAGCAAAAAAAAATAAACCTCCTTTTACTGTGCTCAAGATAATTCCATCGCGTACCTTGTGATAACGCCCAAATTATTCTACTCGTCTTTCCAATTTAAACGGTCCATTTGATTGTAAGGCCATGGGGCACCATTGTTTTCGATATTGGTCATCATATTATTAAGCTCTGTTGGCGCCGAGCTTTTTTCCATCACAGAATATTGACGCATCTGCATGATAATATTTAAAGGATCAATACTTACTGGACAAGCTTCTACACAAGCGTTACAACTAGTACAAGCCCAAAGTTCTTCATCTGTAACATAGTCGCCTAATAGTTGTTTACCATCATCTACAAACACACCTTTATTAGCATCTATATTTTTACCAACTTCCTCCAGACGGTCTCTTGTATCCATCATAATTTTACGAGGTGATAATTTTTTACCCGTTAAATTAGCAGGACACTCGCTTGTACAACGTCCACATTCTGTACAAGTATAAGCGTTTAAAAGGTTTACCCAACTTAAATCTTGCACATCGCTTGCTCCAAATTTTTCTGGAACAGCATCGTCTTCTCCTTCTGGTGCAGCTGCAAACGGATCTGCATCTGGATCCATCATCATTTTAACTTCTTTTGTTACTGCTGGATTATTAGCAAATTGTCCTTTTGGAGTTAATTTACCGTAATACGTATTTGGAAAAGCTAACAGGATGTGTAAATGCTTTGAGAAATATAGGTAATTTAAAAACGTTAAAATACCAACGATATGCAACCACCAAGCTGCACGTTCTACAATATGTAAGGTTGCTTCTGACACTCCACTAAATAATGGTGCAATAAATTGACTGATTACGTTTCCTGAATCATAGCCTTGAAAAACGGTATCTGTAGCATTCATTACTAAAAACAAACACATTAAAACGACTTCAAAATAAAGGATAATGTTACCATCTGACTTAGGCCATCCAGTCATCTCTGCACTCATAAAACGTTTAAGTTTTATTATATTACGTCTGACCCAAAAGATGATAACTGAAACCAATACAAGGACTGCTAATATCTCAAAACTGGCAATTAAAAAGCCATATAAAGCACCGGGTAAAATTGAATGTCCAATCCTATGTGTGCCAAATAAACCATCTATTATGATTTCTAAAACTTCGATATTAATAATTATAAATCCAACATATACTACAACGTGCAAAAAACCTGCGATTGGACGTTTAACCATTTTGCTTTGTCCCAAAGCAATGTATGCCATATTTTTCCAACGCTGTGGTTTGTTATCTGAAACGTCTAAATCTTTACCTAGTTTTATATTTCTGACTAGTTTTCTGACATTATTTGCAAAATAACCAATACCTGCAGCAAGTATGATTGCAAAAATTATATTTGGTATGTATTCCATTTGTTTAGTTAGTTTATGGTCTTAGTCTTATTTTTCTTCTTCAATTTCATTCCCGTCTGCATCATAACGTTTTGCTTTTTTTCCAAATAAAGAAAAATGTACGTAACGTTTAGGGTTAAGCTTCATATCTTCTAAAAGTTGCTCCATTTGCAATGCAGCCCCTTCCATATTAGTATAGAGTTTATCATCCTTTAATAACTTACCAATAGAGCCATCTCCCTTTTCAATCCCCGCAAGCATTTTGTTCACACTTCCTAACGTTGCTTCTAGATCGGCTACTGTTTTAGTAATATCTACTTTATTTAGCTTCTCACTCATCGTGCTAAAGTTAGCACTCGTTTTATTGAAGTTTTCCACCATTGCTGTGACGTTAGCATCATTTTTTTTAACTAAAGCATTAATTGAATGCGCTAAGCCATTGTATGATTTTAAAGTTGAATTTAATTCGGCTAACGTGCTTTTCAACCCATTTTCTGATTGGTCTGCAACCAAAACATTAAGGTTACCCATTAATGTATCAACGGTACTTAAGGTTCCATCTAGGTTTGTACTTAATTGTGAAAAATCACTGGTTAAACTATTAACCAATCCTTCCTTTATAGAAGATTTAATTAAATCACCGTTTTTAGCCATTTGATTATCTTCTACAGGAATAATTTCTAGAGCATTACCCCCCATTAAACCCGCTTGAAACAGGCTTATAGTACTATTTTTAGAAAACTGTAATTGTTTATCTACAGAAAAGGCAACTCTAGTCTTACCAGTTTCAAAATCATATATGATCTCTTTGACTTTTCCGACAGTATTTCCTTTAATGGTGACTGGTGCAGATACATTTAGTGAGTTGTAATCAAACTCTGTATAATACGTGTTATTCGAATCGAATATATTATTTCCTTTTAAATAACTAAATCCAAAAATGAAAAAGATAATTCCAAGTATAACTAGTATGGCTGTTTTAACTTCAAGTGTTAGTTTCAATATGCTAAATTTAGATTGGTAACAAAATTAGAAATAAATTATAAAAGAATGGGTCTAATTAACTTCGGTTTTTAAAGCTTCCGATAGTTTAATTTGTTTTCCTTCTTTAATCGCTACAATATAAGCATCTTTATAACCTTTATTTTTTGCTTCTATTTGTAGTTTTTGAGCGATATTATAATCCGATGTGTAACCATAATAATATTTATATAAGTCACCTTGTTTTTCTCTAGAAACGTCTAACAACCCTTTAAAATTATAGGCTTTTGGTTCTAAGGCTTTAGAACTGGCTGCTAGCTGAATTTTAAAAACGGTGTTTTTAATTGTTTTTACATCCGAAGAAATAGTGTCCGCAAAAGTTTCGTCAACAATATAATTATCACCAACGTTTAAATCTAGAGATTTTTTATAAGCATTAATAGATTGTAATATAGAACTTGCCATTTTAGACTGTCCACTTTTTGAATTTAAAAATTTTCCTTCGGCATTATTAGTTAAAAACCCAACTTCTACTAAAACACTTGGCATATACGTATTATGTAATACCCAAAGGCTAGCTTGCTTTATACCTCTACTTTTTCTTTTAGACTGTCCTATAAAATTATCTTCAATTAATCGCGCTAGCTTAATACTTTGCTCGATATAATCTTCTTGTTGCAACGCTAATCCTATTAAAGACTCTGGAGCATTGGGATCAAACCCCTTATAATTTTTCTTGTAATCTTTTTCTAGAAAAATAACTTCATTTTCTTTTTTTGCGATATCAAAGTTACGTTTCGTGTTCGCAACTCCTAAAATAAAAGTCTCTGTACCGGACGCTTGCGAAGAATGTGCGTTGCAATGTACAGACACAAATAGATCTGCATCTGCCCTATTGGCAATCGCTGCACGCTCGCGCAACTCAATAAAAACATCTGTTTTTCTAGTATAGATAACTTTAAAATCTTTTTTAGCCTCTAAAGCCTTACCCACTTCTAATACTATTTTTAGAGCAATGTCACTTTCTTTATGACCATTCCCTAAATTACCAGAATCATGTCCTCCATGTCCTGCATCTAACACAACCACAAACTTTCCACTAGATGTTTGAGCATGCATAGTTTGACTGGTATTAAATGTTAATACTAATATAAAGGATACTATAAGTTTAAAAATGTACGTTTGCATAGATGTTATAACCAATTATTATTACGTTTAGTATGAATCATAATTTTTAACGAATATTAAAACATTCACAAAAAAATATATGTAGTTTTGTCTTTTCAAAAACCAAGCCATACTTTTACAAAAATACATTTAAAAGCGTTGCGTACAAATAGTCTTCATATACTTTTTTCTTTGAGTTTTACAGTGTTTATTAACACTTTAAGCTTTGGACAAGTGGATTTACCCAAAGATGGTGAAACAATACGTCCTATTCAAGAAACAGAACAGCCCGAAATAAAACAAAACGATTCTACTACAGTTAGTGTAAACGAACTACTTGGAGTTAAAAAAGAAACCGATAGTGTCCTATCAGATTCTATTAAACCAAAACCTTTATTAAGTAGTACTGTATCATACAAGGCCAAAGATTATATGGCTTATAAAAAGAAAGAATCTAAAATGTATCTTTATAATGAAGCACAAGTGCTTTATGACGACATGGATATTTCTGCAGGAATAATAATTATAGATTATACTAAAGATTTAGTTTATGCTAAAGGGATTACTGATTCTTTAGGCGAATACACACAAAAACCTATTTTTAAACAGGGTGCTAATGTTATAGAGCCTGACTCTATTGTCTTTAATTCAAAAACTAGAAAAGGATTAATCTATAATTCTCAAACCGCACAAGAACAAGGTGTTTTAATTACCGAAACCACAAAACGGGTTAACGATTCTGTCTACTATTTAAAAAATGCAAAATTTACGACGTCCGATAATTATGACGATCCAGAATATTACTTTTTAATTAGAACTGGTAAATTGGTCCCAAGTAAAAAAGTAATTACAGGGCCAACCAATCTCTTTATTTACGACGTTCCTACTCCAATTGGTTTACCATTTGCTTATTTTCCGTTATCAAAAAAACGTACTGCAGGTGTATTATTTCCTAGTTTTGGAGAAGATGGTAATAGAGGATATTTTTTACAAAATGGAGGCTATTACTTTCCTATAAATGATAATGTAGATTTAGCTGTTTTAGGAGACTATTATACTAACGGAAGTTATGGTTTAAGACTAGAAAGTAAATATGCTAAACGCTATAAACATAGTGGAAATTTGGCGTTTAGATATGAAAACTTAATTACTAGTGAGCTTGGTTTTCCTGACTATGCAAAATCAACCATTTATAATTTACAATGGTCCCACTCTCAGGATTCTAAAGCAAATCCAAGTTCTACATTTTCTGCCTCAGTCAATTTAGGTAGTAGTAGCTATTACCAACAATCTATAAATCAAATAAACCTACCGAACACACAAAACAATACCTTATCATCTTCTATCTCGTATTCCAAAACATTTGAAGGAGAGCCACAAGCTAATATCAGCTTAACTGCAACACATACACAAAACACGCAAACCGAATCCATAAGCATGACGCTACCAACTTTTCAAGGTAGTTTGGCTAGGATATATCCTTTTGCAGGAAAAGATGGCGTAAAAAGCGGAATCATACAAAACATTAATTTACAATATAGTGTTCGAGCAGAAAATAGTATTACGACAACAGACTCTTTATTCTTTAAAAAAGAAATGTTCGACGATGCTAAACTAGGTGTACGCCACAGTATCCCATTGAGTACAAATTTTAAGATTTTCGACTATTTTAGTGTTTCTGCCAGTACAAATTTTGAAGAAACTTGGGTAGTAAAAACAGTTGATAAATATTATGATACTGCAAATGAAGAAATAATTACGGAAGATGTTAATGGTTTTGATGCTTTTAGAACCTATAATTTTAGTACCAGTATTGGAACAACGCTTTATGGTCTTTTTAACTTAGATAAAGAGGGTGAAGGAAAAAAACTACAAGCTATTAGACACGTTATTAGACCAAGTCTTAGTTATAATATTAATCCTGCTTTTGATAATTATTATGATGACTTTGAAATCATTGATGCTGATGGAACTACTAAAAGTGAATTTACTAGATTTGAAAACAGCCTATTTGGCACTCCAAACAACACTTTTTCTAGCTCTATAGGTATAGGAGTCTCTAATAATTTTGAAGCAAAAGTAAAAGATTCGGACTCGACTAAAGTAGAACCTAAAAAAATAATTTTACTTAATAGTCTTAATTTTTCTACATCGTATAATGTTGCTGGAGATTCATTAAAATGGAGTCCTGTAAAAATTTCCGGAGGAACACAAATATTCGATAATAAAATGAGTATTAATTTTGGTGCCACGTTAGATCCTTATGCTCTAAATACAAATAACACAAGAATTAACACCTTTAATATAGATAATGGCGGAAGCTTATTTAGATTAACCAGTGCCTCCCTTAATTTAAGTTATAGCTTAAGTAGTAAAGACGGCAGTAGCGACAATAAAAATGACGCGATTGATAATAGATTGCTAAGTGGTGGACGTGCCGATGACTTGTTTGGGGTCTCTCAAGATTTTGCTGCTCAACAAGGTACTTTAGGTGGTGAAGAAAAAGAAGAACGAGAATCTGACGAATTTTACAATAATAAAATCCCTTGGAGTCTTAGGTTTGCCTATGCCGTTAATTACGCCAATAGCACACGTCAAGATGAGATATCGTCACATTCGTTAATGTTTTCGGGAGATATTGAATTATCACCAAAATGGTCCATTGGTGGCTCATCCAGTTATGATTTTAAAAACAATGGATTTGGTTTAACACAATTACGCTTTGAACGTGATTTATTAAGTTGGAGGATGAACTTTACTTGGGTCCCATTTGGTACTTACAATAGCTGGAATTTCTTTATAGGAATCAAATCTAGTATCTTAAAAGATTTAAAATACGAACAACGTCTTAAAGCTGACGAAGGTTTATAATATTTTTTTATTATTTCGCTTAAGCGGAAATTAAATACACAAACAATGAAAAAGATAATAGCTACAACAAAAGCCCCTGCTCCAATTGGTCCTTACAACCAAGCCGTTTTAAGCGGAAATACTTTATACACATCTGGGCAGATTGCATTACATCCGGAGACTGGAGAATTGGTAATGGATGATATTAAAACAGAAACCAAACAAGTTATGGAAAACATGAAAGCTGTTTTAGAAGCGGCAGACATGACTTTTGAGCACGTTATTAAGACATCTATCTTTATTAGTGACATGCACAACTTTGCACAAATTAATGAAGTCTACGGTACTTATTTTAATGATGATACTGCTCCTGCTAGAGAGACAGTAGAAGTTGCTAATTTACCAAAATTTGTAAATGTTGAAATTAGTATGATTGCTATTAAATAGCTTTTATCACCTAAATATAAAAAAGCCTGAACTTACGTTTGGGCTTTTTTAGTTTTGTTTATTGGATGCCTATTACCATATCCTGTTAAGTAAACTTTATCTTAACTGTTTAAATAACACAGGCTTTATATGCTGCTAATTTACTTACTGACAAGTAATTGGATATAAATAATATTTTTTGATTCTTAAACCGTGTATTCTGGTTGACTACTATGTGTTAAAAACGCTTTATTAAGTTAAACTTAATAACCGATTGGTCCAACATTTGTCTCATTAATAATTTGAATTAGTCTCTTAAAAAATATCTAAACCTGTTCAGAGGTATATAATAATTGTTCTATAAAGTTTTATACATAGGTTTTAAATATTTCTATATAAATCACAAACGAAAATACATGTCTAAGTCAAAGAAGTAAAAGATATCATACTTATATCAGCCATGCTTGCTCCAAACAGAAACTATTGAAGTCATTAAATAATAAATAACAATTGACTACATGTACAGAATAGCATAAATACTGTTAAATAAATTACCACCCTTTGCATACAAAAAAGCCTGAACATATGTTCAGGCTTTTTTTATATCCATAACTATTAGGTAGTTATTATGACTTATCGCTTTAAGGTAAAGTGTGCCTTAAATTGTTTTCTACTATTATTTGGATCGTTTGGTTCTCTATAGTCAACTGTAAACCAATAGTCACTGGTTGGCATTGGATTTCCGTTATACGTTCCATCCCACCCTAATCCTGTTGGACTGAGTTGCTTTAATAGCTTTCCATAACGATCAAAGATGTAAATCACAGCATCTGGTTGATCATCAATTCCGTAGATATTCCATGTGTCATTAAAACCATCATCGTTTGGTGTAAAGAAGTGTGGGTAATCCATTATAGAAACTGGTAAACTAGATTCTCCACAACCATTTATATCTCTTACTGTTACAATATGATCTCCTGCTCCAACATCCGTAAAAGTATATGTTCCATCATTTGGCACATTAACTTCCCATGGTCCGTCATCAATACTAAATTCGTATATAGAACTTCCACTTCCTGTTGCGGTAACAAAAATGTTATGTACGTCTGCAAAAGCTTCTGTTAACAAGTCTACTGTTATTGTCGGTGGCTCGCTTTCTTCAACTATTGTTGTTGCCTCTGTTGGACACATAGTAACACTACTTGAACTAACATCTGTAACGATTACAGTGTAATTACCGCCTTGCGTTGGCTCTAAACTACTTCCTGTTTCTCCTGGAATAATAACCGATTCTAAAAACCATTCAAAAGTATAGTCCGTGGTATTTAATCCTGTTTCGATTATTGGCGCACTGACTACTTCCGTACCATTAGTGTTAATACATAATATATAGCTCGCCTCTAACTCAACCTCTGGTAATGGATTTACTTGTAAGGTTAACTCTGCGGTTTCATAACATATTGAAGTATCAACTGTAGTACCTGTTCCTGATCCATCATCTATCATCGTATCATTATCTACACGCACATAAATAACTTGTGGGTTAATTATGTTTTCGTATAATAATGGTAAAGGATTTATTGAAGCATCGGCATCGGCTTGCGTTGCGTAGTAACTTACAATATAGTTTGCTGGATCTTGTCCATCTAAAACGTCTGGATTTTGAGAAACTAAATCAAACTGCACACTATCATTTGTAGTATCCCCATCGGTTTCCATATTGTCATCACATAGCTCGTAAACAATTGGCGTCATATCTGGATTAGCCTGTGCACCCTCTTGTACCTCAATACTAAAACTTGTTCTAGCAATACAACCTGTAAGATTATTTGTAATATCTACAGAAATAATCTCTGGGTTGGTAGCATTGGTATAACTTGATGGATTACCTATTGTAGTACCATCTGCTGCATAAAACGTTAGTGTAAAATCGGTAGCACTTTGCGTCCCTAAAATTTCGTCTGTTTTACTCACTAAATCAAATCCGTATTGACCATCACTAAATAACTCGCAATAGATATAGTCTTCGATTGGACTAACCTCTGGTAATGGATTAACAATAATATCAAAGCTTACAATGGTATAACAACCTGTTCCTGATGTTCCTGTTTCATCTGTTCCGTTAGTTACACGCACATAAATAGTTTGTGGGGTAATAGCCACTCCTGGATTTGTTGGATCTTCATTACTATGCATCGTCGGATCAGCTATTGGCGTTGTTCCCATTAAAGCATTATCTAAATCCGTATAGTAACTTAAATGTCTTGGATCACTTGGATTAATACCTTCACCATTTAATATGACGGTCGCATCTTGCGTTAAATCAAAGATTTCGATTAAATCGTTTGGTCCTACAATAGCAACATCATCACACAACTCAATATTATCTGGATTTTCTAGTGGTGTTGGATTTGGCAACACACGAATCGTTAATGTGGTAAATGAGAAACATCCTGTGTTAGAATCTGTAACTCTAACATAAACCGTTTGTGGGTTTGCTGGATTAGCTCCAACCATCATGTTGGTATACATCGTTGGGTCTGCAATAACATTAACATCCGCTTGTGCATCTGCTTGTGTTACGTAATACGCAACAATCCAACTGACGTCACCTGCTGTAATTTCGTCATCTTTAAGGGTTAAATCAAATGTTGCCATGTCATCATTATTTTCATAATAATTAGCATCTAACTCATCACAAATAGCTAATGGTGTTGGCTGTACTAGTACTGGAGGAAAGTCTACTCTAATTTCAAACTGTCCTGTAGTCACACAACCATTTGTATTACTAACTAATCGGATATAAATGGTTTGTGGATTAGTCGCATTGGTATAGTTACCTGTGTTAACTATAGGACTATTTCCACTCTCAGCATTTAATGCTGTAGTATGATACGTTAAAGTAAAATCTGCAGGATTTTGTGTTCCTAAAATTTGTGGGCTCATAACCGTATCAAAATCAAACTGATTAAAACCATCGTTATTATCATCACACACGACATAATCGTCTATTGTTGCAGGTACTACTGGTGAAGGCTGCACTTCTAATGGTAAAATAACTATTGTAAAACACCCCGTAATATCATTTTCTGCACGAACATATACATTCTGATTATTAAGTACGACATTAGTGTATGGACTAGTTAATAGATTTATCCCCTCGGTAGCATCTGATTCTGTTTCGTGATAACTGATACTAACCCCTGGCTCACCATTTAATATACTTACCGTTTGACTGTCTAAATCGAAAAGTGCTAGACCATCATTATCAATATCACATTCTATTAATGCACTCGGGTTAGCTTCTGGTGATGGTGTTGGGTTAACTCTTAAATTTAAAGTAATTGTACTAATACATCCTGTCACATTATCTTCTGCTCTGACATATACGGTTTGTGCATTAGCGGTATTAGTATAAGGACTAAAAATTTGATCCGCAACTGTTGCATTGTCCGCCCCCGCTTGTGTAAAGTAATGCGTTAATGTAATACCCGTTTGTCCATTTAAAATTTGTGCATTAGCATCTTCCAAAGTAAACTCTTCTTGTGCTAGTGTTGCAACTTCTCCTGGTAAATCAGTAGCGTTACATAACTCTAATGGCGTTGGCTGAACTAACACTGGTAATGGATTAACAATTAAATCCATAGTTGTAGTCGTTGAACATCCATTAGCATTATCCGTTATTACAACCCAAATCGTTTGCATATAAACCGTTGTATTAGTAAATGCATTTGGTGTCGCTATGCCATTTTGAGGGACTGCTGCATCTGCTGCTGTCGTATAATAGGTAATAGTATAATCTGTAGTTGCTAAATCATTTGTTGTATCTGTATCTAATTGATTTAATATTTCTGGATTATTTAACTCTAAATCAAATGACGCAATGCCGTCTGCATCATTATCACAAACTTCTAAGGCGCTTGGATCTGTTATTTGTGGTGTAGGATTGACGATTAAATTTAATGGTATAACAGTCAAGCATCCATTGTTCATATTCTCAACACGAACATGAATCACTTGATTATTCACTACGATATTATTGTAAGCACCAGTAAATGGATTAACATCAAGCGCTGCATCGCTTAAAGTTTCATGATATGAAATCTCTACTCCTGCAGCCGCTCCTGTAATTTCTGCCTCAGAATCTGATAAATTAAAGATACCAAATCCATCGCTATCTGGATCACAAAAAGTTAATGAGGAAGAAGGCACCAATGCTCCTGAATTATTTACAATTAAATCTAATGTTGTTGTATCATAACAACCACTTAGTCCATTTTCTAATCTAACATAAATCGTTTCAGGGTTAGATGTATTTTCATAAGCATTAGGATTTAGTATTACTGAAGTACCTGCTTCTGCATCAGATAAGCTATTGTAATAAGTAACCACAGTATCATCTTGACCATTACTAACAGTAGCGTCGTTTGAGGACAAATCAAAGATTTCAGTTTGATTAGCATCAATTTCACATAGTATCATATCGTCGACAGTATTAGCTACTGGAGATAAATTAATCGTAATTAAAACGCTATTTTCATCAAAACAATTATTTGGTAATGTATTTGTTTCGGAATACACATATAATGTTCTTGTTGATGTAATCTCAGTTCCTTCAGCAACTAAAGCACCTACGCCATCAGGACCATCTATTGCGGTATAATAATTATTATTTGCTGATAAAGGAGGTAAAATATAAGAATCACAGGCTTGGACATCCAGAGGTGCATCAGCAACAGGAGTGTTTGTAATTGTAATATCAAAACTACTTTCATCAATACAATTATTTGGAGCTGTTCCTGTTTCTATATAGATATATAAAATAGTTGATGCTGTTATTGCTGTTCCTTCTGGAATTAAAGCTCCAGTTCCACCCGGTCCATCTGTTGCTGTATAATAATTATTTCCTGTTGATAAGGTTGGTAAGATATAACTATCACAGGCCTGAACATCTACAAGCACATCTACTACTGGAGAGACATCCACTACTATTTCAAAACTATTTTCATCAAAACATTTATTAGGATCAACACCAGATTCAGTATAAACATAAAGTGTTGTTGATACTGCTATTTCTTCTCCTGCTAACACAACAGTCCCTGTTCCGTTTGGTCCACCTGTTGCTGTATAATAATTATTATCCATTGATAACGTAGGTAAAATATAAGTATCACAAACTTGAACATCTGCAGGATCGTCTGCGACTGGAGATGTATTAATAGTAATATTAAAACTAGTTTCGTCAAAACAATTATTTGGAGTTGTACCTGTTTCTACATAAATATATAAAATAGTTGATGTTGTTATTGCTGCTCCATCTACAATTAAAGTCCCCCCGCCACTTGGACCACCTGAGGCTGTATAGTAATTATTTCCTATTGATAAATTTGGTAAAGTATAAGAATCACAAATAATAATATCTAAAGAAGTATCTGCTACAGGAGTCTCATCAATAGTAATTATAAACTCATTTTCGTCAGAACACTTATTCGGAGCAATACCTGACTCTGTATAAATATAAAGCGTTGTAGTCGTTGTAATATCTGTTCCTGCAGCAATTACAGTTCCCGTACCATTTGGTCCACCTGTTGCCGTGTAGTAGTCATTATCTACTGACAATACAGGTAAAGTGTAAATATCACAAGCTTGAGCATCTACAGGTGCATCAGCTACTGGGGAATAATTAATAGTAATATCAAAAGTAGTTTCGTCAAAACAATTATTTGGTATTGACCCTGTTTCCGTATAAATAAACAAGCTAGTTGACACTATAATTGCTGTTCCTTCTGCAACTAAAGCTCCTGAACCAGTTGGACCACCCGAGGCTGTATAATAAAAATTATCTGCTGTTAAAACAGGCAATGTATAAGAATCACACACTTCAATATCTACAGATGAGTCCGCTACTGGAGTGGCATCGATAGTGATAGTAAAATTATTTTCGTCAGAACATTTATTAGGTGCAACACCTGATTCTGTATAAATATAAAGTGTCGTTGTCGTTGTTATATTATCTCCTGCTGCAAGTAAAGTTCCTGTTCCTAACGGTCCTCCTGTAGCTGTGTAATAGTCATTATCTAAAGATAACGCTGGTAATACATAAGTATCACAAGCTTGTGCATCCGCAGGCGCATCAGCTATTGGAGAAGTATTAATAGTAATATCAAAAGTTGTTTCATTAAAACAATTATTTGGTGTTGTCCCTGTTTCTTTATAAATAAATAAAGTAGTTGATACCGTAATCACTGTTCCCTCCGCCACTAAAACTCCAGTTCCACTTGGACCATCCGAATCCGTATAATAAAAATTATCTGCCGTTAAAGCTGGTAAACTATAAGCGTCACAAACTTCAATATCTACAGAACTGTCTGCTACTGGTGTAGCATCTATAGTAATAGTAAACATATCCTCGCCAGAACAAGTATCAGGAGCTATGCCAATCTCAGTATACGTATAAAGGGTCGTTGTTGTTGTAATGGCATCACCCGCCATCATTAAAGTACCTGAGCCACTTGCCCCACCTGGTGCTGTGTAATAGTTATTATTTGCAGATAAAGCAGGCAACGTATACGTATCACAAGCTTGAACATCCGCAGGTGAATCTGCTGTTGGTGCACTATTAATGGTAACAACAAAACTATTTTCGTCAGAACAATCATTTGGAGCAGTACCAGTTTCTATGTAAACAAAGTAAATTGTGGTTGTTGATACTGTAGTCCCTGCAGGAACTAAAGCTCCTGTTCCGCCTGTTCCTGTATAATAAGCATTACCAGCTGATAACGCAGGCAAATCATAAGAAATACAAGCTTCGACATCTAAAAGCGCATCTGCCACAGGAGAGGTATTAATAGTAATTACAAAACTATTTTCATCTGAACACGTGTTTGGAGCTATACCTATTTCAGTATAAATATAAAGTGTCGTTGTTGTTGTAATATCATCACCTACTGTCATTAGAGTACCTGTACCACCAGATGCCGTATAATAATTATTATTGGCAGATAAAGCAGGTAGACTATACGTGTCACAAGCAGAAACATCTGCTGGATCATCTGCTATTGGAGGCGCACTAACAGTGATGTCAAAATTACTTAAAGAAACACAAGTTGCATATAAATTATTGATTACTCTAACATAGATAGTTTGTGTTGGACTAACCGTATTAGTGTAAGTACCAGGATTAGGAATTGGATTTAATCCGGAAGCACTATCCAGTAAATTTTCATGAAAAGTCACAGTAAAATCTGAAGGACTTTGGCCACCCAAAAAGTACGTTTCTAAATTAGAAAGGTTAAATATCTCAACCCCATCATTAGATGCATCATCACAAACAATTATTGGGTCTAGCTGATCCGCATAAGCTTTAGACGTTACTATTAAATCAAATAAAGCTGTCGGAGAGATTACAAAGCAAGTAGGGTTCGCAATACTTTCAACCCTAACAAAAATAGGTTGTGGACTTACCGTGTTGGTATAACTATCCGGTAAAGCACTTGTACCTGAATTAGCATCAGTCAAATTTAAATAATAACTAACACTATATATACTAGGGTCTAACGTCCCAAGTATTGCAGTATCTTTTGATGTTAAGTCAAATACTTCAAAACCATCATTAGTTACATCATCACAAATAACAAAATCGTTTGTTGTAGTAATAGATGGATTTAAATACTGTAATGTAAAAGAATCTGTTGCAGCACATTGTCCTGTATCATTATCTTCAATCCTAATATAGATTATTTCAGCATCGGTACCTACGTAATTAGCTGCGGTAGTGATAGCGTTAGCATCTAAATCAGCATCAATTTGTGAATTATGAAAGGTTACGGTAACAGCCAATGGATCTTGTGTACCAATTGCTGTTGTTTCATTCTCGGTTAAATCAAAATTTGAACTTCCTGTCCCGTCATCACAAACAAACAGATTAGAAATACTCTCTATAATCGGAGTTGGAATAAATTCTATTACAATGGTATCTGATGTTGTACAAGTTGGTGAAAATATAACATCTACACTATATACACCATCTACTGCTGCGTCTAATGTAGCGCTAGTTTCTCCAGGAATAACGCCCCCATCTAAATACCAAATATGTGCAAGTGTTGGTAAATTAGTATCTAAAGGAATAGTCCCACCACTACAAATTGCTGTACCAGCTGCAATTGTAACATCATCACCTAAGTCTCCTCCTAAGTCAAAGGAACCTGCATCTATAAAAACAGCTGAATCAAAATCTGTTCTTTCAAGAGCACCATTACGATGATCATCAGCAATTATTAGTTTAAGGGTATAACTTCGATTTGGTATAACGGTAGCTTCTGCCGTCATTGGACGTGTAAATCCAGAATAATTTAAAGGATCATCACTAGCAGGCAACCCTAATGCTGTACCTCCATAACTTGCTCCATAAAAAGAATCAAAATATGTCGGATTTTGAGCCGGACAAACACCTGTTGGACTATTCCAAACCCCATTAGTTACTGTATATCCAGATACAACATCAGTTGTTCCTGGGACAACAGCTATATTACTAACAGCACCAGAAACCCCGTCTGTCAATATAAAAGCCATAGCATCCGAAAACCTGCATGGTGAATCAATAAACTCATCAGAGGCATATAAAAAGTCAAAACTTATTTTATTTCCTCTGGGTACAAACTTAAATTCTATGTAAGAGGCATTAACAGATTCATCAGTAGTTAAATCGTCTCCTGGAGTACCATCTAAGTCCGTATTGATAATATCCTCTAAATCTCTATCACCTTCCCAAAATGGAGTAGATTCACCTTGATCACCTGTTTCTGGCCCTTCAGCATCACGAGCATCTCCAGTTGCTAAAATAATTCCCGATTCAAAAGCAAAAGTACCAGGTGTAGCTGTAAAATAGCCAATCCCATTAACACTACCATAATCAGTCCCTGTACTCCAATCAATATCTGTAATAGCCTCGCAAGGGTTATTAATTAATACGTCAGTCACTAATTGAGAAACGTTGTAAGTATTACTATCAGATGCTAACTCTACAGAAATATATGGACTGTATCTAGCATCGCTACTTTCTACAGTAGTAATACTAGTAGTAAGGTCTGTTTCGCAAATATCTATAGTAATAACAGTCTCGCTATTCCCCTTAAGATCATTAGTGTGATCATATAAATATATAGTTGCAGAATAGTCAATAATTGTTCCATATTCTAGTATACAACCAGTACCATTTGAACCACCAAACGCGGTATAATAATTTTGACCTTCCCGTACACTTGGTATCACATATTTATCGGATACTTGTATCTCTGTCGTTTTGACAGTATTTGAAATACTACTTGTGTTAAAAAAACTTGATAAACCAATAGCTACAAGTAAAATTAGTTGTTTCATAAATATAATATAGTTGAACGAAATAAAATAAAATCGATTAAAAGCTTATAAATTTAACGTTAATTTTATTTTTAATCCCCTTATTTCGAATAAAATAAAACGAACACCGGCTATTTACTTATTAATTTGCAATATAAATAGTACTATTCAAACTTATATATTAGATAAAAACCATCTAACATTAAGTAACAAATATTAATGACAACTCCCATGCTTATTAGGATATACTAACAGCAATACCGATATATAACGTGCTACTATTTATATTTAAAAACAAAAAAAGGATAGTTAGAAAAGTGAATATTTTCTTACTATCCAAACTCATCTCGTGCAAAAAACAAACGAATCTAAAGTTATAATGCTAAATTAAGTTGATTCTTGAAGCGATTTCATGAAAAGTTCTGCGCTTGCCAAATTGGTTGCTAACGGTACATCATGTACATCACATAAACGCATTAACATAAGTACATCAGGTTCATGTGGATGCTTTTCCAACGGATCTCTAAAAAAGATAACCATATTACACTTTCCTTCAGCTACTCTTGCGGCTATTTGAGCATCACCTCCTAAAGGTCCAGATAATAATCGTAAGACTTCAAATCCCGCTTTTTTGACTTTTTTACCAGTAGTCCCTGTAGAGACTAAAGACATATCTTTTTGATGAAGAATAGCTTGGTGTTGGTTAAGAAACTGGACCATTTCCGCTTTTTTACCATCATGTGCAATAATTGCAATCTCCATATTATTGAATTGTTTTAGTGTGAAAAGAAACTAAACCTTCGATTGGTCGTCTTTCAAAATTACCAACTTTAAAACCTAATTCTTCAGCAACAGCTTTAATTTCATCTTGACAGAAAAAGGCAATAGAACCAGCAAAATGTACTGGTACCGTTTTTAGTTCTTCTTTATATTGCATGATCATATTTTTTGCAAAGCGTCTAATTCCAGATTTAATTAATTCTAATATGTATTTAGAATCTTTATTTAGTATCATAAACTCGGCAAAATGAGCTAAATAAGCATTAGCATTAGGTTGCTTATATAAATTATATTTTATATAATCTGCTTCTAGATTATGTTTATGTGCAAATGCAATCCTGATATCTTCTGGCATGTGATTAAAATAGTAATCTCTTAGAAGTTCTTTTCCGTAATAATTACCTGATGCATCATCCATTATGGTATAACCTAGAGACTTTACACGTTGATGTAACGTTGTACCATCATAATAACTACAGTTAGATCCTGTCCCTAAAATACATACCACAGCTGCTTCTGTTGGTGTGTTAATAGTTGCATATACTGCAGCCATAGTATCTTCATCCACTAAAATATCTGCTTTTGGAAAAAACTCTTGAAGAATAACTTTAAGCATTAATCGTGGATTTTCTGTGCCACAACCGGCACCATAGAAAAACACATGAGTCACACTATCCTTATTATCATTTAAAGCCGGACTCTTTTTTAAGATTTTCTTTATTTTCTTTTCGGAAAGTATGGCCGGATTTAAGCCTTTGGTGCGTATTTTTTCAAGTAATTGGTTACCATTTTTGTCTACTGCTATCCAATCGCATTTTGTAGACCCACTATCAACAACTAAAATCATATTTCAAAAATTTATTGTAAGATAAAAAAAAGCACAGTAAAATGAATTTAAAATTGCATTTTACTGTGCTAATATTATATAAAAAAGCTCTAAATTATAGTGCGTTGATCTTTTGCGCTAAATCCACTAATTTATTTGAGTATCCAAATTCGTTATCATACCAAGATACTAATTTGAAGAAAGTCGAGTTTAATTCGATAGCAGAATCTGCATCAAATACACTTGTTTGTACTTCGCTAACAAAATCTTGAGAGACCACAGCATCTTCAGTATATCCTAAAACACCTTTCATAGCACCTTCAGACGCTTTTTTCATAGCTGCCTTAATCTCTGCTAAAGATGTTTCTTTTTTAGTTTTAACTGTTAAATCAACCACAGAGACATCAACAGTTGGTACTCTAAAAGCCATACCAGTAATTTTACCATCTAACTCAGGAATTACTTTACCTACTGCTTTTGCAGCTCCTGTAGATGTTGGTATAATATTATTTAATGCACTACGTCCTAAACGGTAGTTTTTACGTGATGGAGCATCCACAGTAAATTGTGTTGAAGTTGCAGCATGAATAGTTGTCATTAAAGCTTCTTCAATACCAAAATTATCTTCAATTACTTTAGCTAAAGGCGCTAAACAGTTTGTTGTACATGAGGCATTAGACACGATCGTGTTTGCAGCAGTTAAAGTATCATCATTAACACCCATTACAAACATTGGTGCATCTTTACTTGGTGCCGAGATAACTACTTTTTTAGCACCACCTTCAATATGGTAGTTTGCTGTTTCTAAAGTTGTAAAAATACCAGTACATTCTGCAACAACTGTTGCTCCTGCTTCATTCCATTTTAAATTTTTAGGATCTCTTTCTGCAGTAATACGGATTGTTTTACCATCTACTACAAGATTTCCGTCCTTAACTTCAATAGTACCATCAAATCTTCCGTGTACAGAGTCGTATTTTAATAAGTATGCTAAATGATCTACATCTAACAAATCATTAATCGCAACAACTTCTACGTCACTACGTTTTACAGTCGCTCTAAATACGATACGACCAATTCTACCAAACCCGTTTATTCCTAATTTTAATGTTGACATATTATTGTTTTAGTTTATTCAATTTATATTATGTGGTCATGATATCTGACACACGAATCAATTCTTCGTTAATTTTTGATTTTCCTTTTACTGCTTGTTCTAATGGTGTTAATTGTATGGTATCGCTTAATAATCCAACCATATAATTAGATTTCCCTTCTAATAAACTTTCTACTGCTTTCACACCCATTCTAGATGCTAATACACGATCAAAACAAGATGGAGAACCACCACGTTGCATATGCCCCAATACAGAGACACGCACTTCATATTCGGTCATATTTTCTTCTACGTAATCCTTAAGTTCAAAAACATTTTTACCTATTTTATCACCTTCCGCTACTACGACAATACTTGACGATTTACCAGATAATTTACTACGTCTTAAAGATTCTAATAAACGCTCTAGCCCTAAATCCTCTTCAGGAATTAAAATCTCTTCTGCTCCTGCTCCAACACCAACATTTAATGCGATATGGCCTGCATCACGCCCCATAACTTCGACAAAAAACAAACGGTTATGCGAACTCGCTGTATCTCTAATTTTATCTATAACTTCAACGACAGTATTTAAAGCCGTATCATATCCTAAAGTATGCGACGTTCCGAAAATATCATTATCTATAGTTCCTGGAATACCCATTACTGGGAAATCAAATTCTTGATTAAAAATTAAGGCTCCTGTAAATGTACCATCACCACCAACAACCACTAATCCATCAATGTTTGCTTCTTTTAATGAATCGTATGCCTTTTGACGTCCTTCTTTAGTACGAAACTCTTTAGATCTAGCAGATTTTAAGATTGTTCCACCTTTATTTATAATACCTTTTACGTTACGTGCCGTTAACTCTTTAAAGTCGCCTTCAATCATACCTTCATATCCACGATAGATTCCAGCACATTCAATATTATAATAGGCACAAGTTCTGGCTACCGAACGGATAGCTGCATTCATCCCAGGAGAATCTCCACCGGAGGTCATTACAGCAATTTTTTTTATATTTTTTGACATGTATTTTTACTTATTACAGTAAAACTAATAAAGAAATATTAGATAATACATTGCTTTTACTAAAATTTAACGATAAGCTTAAAACTATAACGTTTTCGTTAATAACTTAATAAAATACAGGGTGTTAATTATCAAAAAACAAGATTAAAGCACTTAGGATTACTCTTTTTTTAGCTTACTAACCTCAGGGAGGATGGAGTTATTTTCTGTGTCAGGTTCGGTTGCTTTATTGTCTTTTAATGGTGCTGAATTATCCTCTTCTTCTTCCTTAGGATTAAAAATTTTACGCATTAACTCTCCAAACGTATCAAAAGACACACTGTAGGATAATCCTAAGCCCTGTGTATAGCCAATTTCTTCTCCAAAATTTCTAATACTATTCTCTCTATTAAACACTTTAGCCGTAAGTGTACCTTCTTCATTTAATAAAAAGTCAATTTGTAAATCCCCTGCAATAACAGAGTCTCCTAAACCTCCTACAGGAACACCTACTTTTCCATTAATTAAAACGCGATCCGATATTTTAGTTTGTAACGTTAACCCAACACGATTATCCGTTTGGTAATCTGGATTACTAGAACCTGCTTCAAAATTTACACCTACATCAAGTTTACCATCGCCACTAGATAATAAACTATTAACTAATCCATTTAATCTTTCGGTTAGTGTTCCAGAAAAATTAAGATCATTAAATCCACTACTAAAAGCGCCTGTCGTTAACAGGTACAAGGCTTGACTTTCTTTTTCTTCTTTAGAATCTAATCTGTAATTTAATTCCGATTTTATTGTTGACTCTGTGGTCGGGAAAGCAAAACTATATTCTGGGTCTGGTCTTTCCAATTTACCAGATAACTCAATAAACAATTCGACAGGAATACTTCTACTTATTGGATTATCTAATAAAGGAGATGGATTTGCACGTGTAGCATACTTTGCTTTAATTTGAATAATAGCATCTAATGGTGGCCCATTCCATTGTATATTACTAACATAAGGCTCTACAGTAAATTTCTTTTCTATGATACCGCCATATAAAAAGTTATAAACGCCTTCATAAACGACAAAATCACCATACATATTAAACTTATCATTGGTATTGATTTCTATTAACAAACCACCAACACCGCGTCCTTTCATTGTGTGACCCGAAGCTTTATCTATTATAATTTCAATCTCCGCCTCCTCAGTAACATCTAATTCAAAATTTAGATCTAAACCAGTTTCTACAAGATTCTCTAGAACAACACCTTTTAGTTTAGCATCTTTTTCTTCTGGACTTAAAAAATGAATGATGGAATTATCTCCAAAATCCTCATTATCATTTAAGGGTATTTTAAAAACAGTTCCTTTTTTAGTCCGTGCAATGACATTGATACTTAACCCCTCAGTTGGTCCATAAATGGACGCAGAGCCCCCTATAAATCCAGTACCATAATATAAGGAGTCTTCGTTTTCTTTTGTATCAAGCACTAATAGTCTTGCTGTTTTTAGATTTAGGTCCAGTTTCCATTTAGAAAAATTAGTATGACTGATACTCCCCTCTAAAACCCCTTTAGTGTTTTCTTTTGTATCAGTAATATTAATTTTATTGAAGAAAAAACTTTGATTTTTTAAAAACACAGACGCTTGTTCCTCAAAATCATAATCAACATTTAAATAAGGCACACCTAATCCCCCATGATCAATATTTAATTGTCCATTAAACTCTGGTTTGTTTAAATTACCAACCACTTTTATGTTTCCTAAAACATCACCTCTAATATTACTTAAGACCCCTTCTAAAAAAGGATTAAGCAACTCTAAACTAAATTGGTTAAACCCTAAATCAACATCAATAAAAGCATCATCATTAATTACATTAACATTTCCTATTGCTGTAAACGAATTGGTGTTATCATCTTTAATTTTAGCCTCAATTTTATACCTAGATAGCGTTTCATTTCCTTTTATTTTAGCATCAAAAGAGCCTAGAAAAGTGTTATTAACTTCCAAGTCGTCAATAGTAATAGAAGCATTTGGTAAGTAATTTCCACTTTCCTGTAAAATATCTAAATTACCATTAATATTACCTGCTAAAGACAGCTTTTCTACTTCGGGAATAATTTTATTTAGATCAACATCTTTGAAATTTAGTTTTAAATCTTTGTATGTAGAATCCCTAACTGTACCTTTTAATTTAATTTCTTCATTCTCATGATTCATTACAAGTTGTTCAATCTTAAAATTGTTTAAATCACGATCAAAAATTATTTTATTCAACTTGTTTTTATCCTCATTAACAAACCATTTATTGCCCTTAAACGTAACATCACTCTTTTTAAAACCTAAAACCGATAAATTTTCTTCATTAATAGTATGATAAAAACTTAAATTATAAGCATCATCATTTCGTTTTCCTCCTTTAAATTCTGAACGCATAAACAAGGTGTCATTAAGCGTTACATTAATTAAATTAAATTTAGAGATATTATAATGCTTAGTGTAAACACTATCAATTTCTACGTACGTATTAAACAGCGGATTATTGTTATCGACTTGCAATTCTATTTTATCGGCAAAATAATCTAACAACTTAATTTTTGGCGATTTAAAGGTTAATTTAAAAGCTTTCTCATTACTCTCTACCCTTCCTTTTATAAAGGTATTAGCACCGACTTCTACTTCCGGCAAAAACACTTCGACAATCTTATTATAAATTTTAAAATTAAAGTCTATATATTGATTACCTTCAATTTTATTAGGCACATAATTAGCATAAATACTTTTAATTGAATTTTCAAAAAGTAATTCCAAATCATTAAATTTAAAATTCCCTTTTAATTGCCCTTCAACTATTTCTGGCGAATTAACTTTTATAAATCTTTCGTTATCTACAAACTCCGAGCTAATTGCAAAATCTTTAAATGTGTACGTATCTTTTTCATTTTTATAGACTGTATTTTTAAAATTAATACTACCAACAGCATCATCAATAGTATTAGCAGTCATCTTCATGTCAACAATACCAGTAAACTCTGATTGCTCATCTCTATTATATAAATTAAGTGCTTTTAGATTGGCATACGCTACATTTGCGACAAAATCAAATGTTCTTACATCGTCTGATAAATCAGCTAAACCATCAAATTCTAACTTTAAATTTTTATCGTTAGAAATTAATTTTCCATTAAATTTACTTCGTTTGTACTGTCCGTTTACAACAATATTTTGATAATTGTAATTATTATAATTGATACTATATATATCACCTTTTAATTTAGTGGTAAGAATTTCTTTTTTAAATCCATCTCCATCTACATCCACATTAAAAGAGGTGGTTCCTAACTTAGGATCGTCTAACATTTCACCTAAATTAAATTCGTCTAAAATAATATTACCTTTATAAGAAGCATAATCTATATTATCTATATTAGACATTTCTAAATTAGAATTTACAAGCCCAAGCGCTGTACTAATTTCTATATCGGCTACAATTTTATGAGAGGTAATGTTTGTAGTACCCACCGCTGTAAAATTGCCAAGCTTACCAAATATTGAGGGAATAGATTCTCCTAAAACATTAGGCAAAAGGTCTTTTAAGTCCTTATAATTAGAAGATAAATTATCAAAGTTACCTTGCATCGCGAAATTATCAGCTTCGCTATTAAATAAATTTTTAAAATTTAATGTTCCATAAATCTTAGTGTTTCTACTAGTATCTAACTTTAAATTTTCAGTCGTTAAATTATTTAAAGTTCCTGATAATTTGGTAGAGAAGTTAGCGTATTGATTTACACCAAATTCATTATAAAACACATTTAATTCATCTAATAAAATCCGTCCTTCTGTAAAATTAGCTGAGACCTTAACCTTGTCTTCAAACTCTTTAAAATCCGCTCTATCATAATTAAAAACTAACTCCCCTTTAATAAAAGATTCGTGTGTTTTTAAATTAAGATTATCAAAACGCATTTCTGATAACGTATACGAAAAATCAGAGGTTAAGTTCTCTAATTTCAAGCCACGACTATCTTCAAATTGCATCGTGTTTATTCTGCTTTTTACATTACTCCCATCAATCAGAAAATTGGTCCCGTTTAAATTAATTTTATTAAACCTAACAATTTGAGGTGTCTCTTTGTTTTGATCTATTAACTTAAAAGTCCCATTAGAAATGGTTATATCGCTTGATGACAATAAAAATTCACTTTTCTTTGCTCGTGGGTTATCACTATCAAACCTAGCTACAAATACATCTAAATTAGTGCTCGACTCATCTTTATAAGTTACGATATTAAACACTAAATCTTCTACACTTATATCCCCAAAATTAAGCTTCCCATTATATAATTTTCTAAAATTAATTATTGATGTGTTAAGTGTTGTGGCACTAATCAACGTATCCTTTTTAAAATCCCTGATTAAAACACCTTTAATTTCTACCTCTCCATTGTACTGTAAACCAATTTTTTCAATATTTATATTGGTCTTATATTCCTTATTAACCCAATCGGTTGTATATTTTGCAACACGCGTTTGCACAGCAGGTATTAAAAATACCAATATCAAAATGATGAATAGCAACAGTAAGATCGCTATTAATTTACCTATTATTTTAAGAAATTTTTTGATACTTTTTTTAGAGTTAAAAATTATTTATAATATCTTACTTTTGCCTTTTCAAAAACAAAAGTAATTTAGTTGTTAATCATTACACCAAAATTAACAATTATTATGCCTAAAAATAACTAATGGCTTCACAAAATATTTATATACTTGGAATTGAGAGTTCTTGCGACGACACTGCAGCTTCTGTAATCCTTAACGGAAAAATTTTAAGCAACATAGTCGCTAGCCAAAAAATACACGAACAATATGGAGGCGTTGTACCAGAATTAGCCTCTCGCGCACATCAGCAAAATATTGTACCCGTAGTAGATCAAGCTTTAAAAATAGCAGGAATTACCAAAGCACAACTTAGTGCTGTAGCTTTTACAAAAGGCCCAGGATTAATGGGGAGTTTGTTGGTCGGGACGTCCTTTGCAAAATCTTTAGCTTTTGGATTAAAAATACCATTAATTGATGTCAACCATATGCAAGCGCATATATTAGCTCATTTTATTGAAGAAGAAGGCTTCAATACCCCACCTTTCCCTTTTTTAGCCATGACTATTTCTGGTGGGCATACCCAAATTGTAACTGTCAAAAATCATTTTGACATGGAAGTCATTGGTCAAACTATTGATGATGCAGTTGGCGAAGCTTTTGATAAAAGTGGAAAAACATTAGGATTAGGGTATCCAGCAGGGCCTAAAATTGACAAATTAGCTAAATTAGGAAATCCAAAAGCTTATCAATTTACAAAACCACGAGTTGATGGCCTTAATTTTAGTTTTTCGGGATTTAAAACAGCGGTATTATATTTTATTCAAAAACAAGTCAAATTAAATCCTAATTTTATTGAAGAGCATCTCAATGACATTTGTGCCTCTATACAATATACTATTATTGGCATTTTAACTGACAAGCTTAAATTAGCTGTAAAACAAACAGGTATAACACATATTGCTATTGGTGGTGGTGTCTCTGCAAATACAGGAATAAGACAAGCTTTAAAAGAGGGCGAAGCTAAACACGGTTGGACGACTTACGTTCCTAAATTTGAATTTACCACAGATAATGCTGCCATGATTGCTATTGTGGGGTATTTAAAATTTTTAGAAGGTGATTTTGCTACACAGAATGTTATGGCCAATTCTAGATTAAAACTATAGACCCAATCACAAAAATTATTAAAACTCGTGTTAATAATCGCCTTTAAGACTATATTTTTTTGTTTTTTTGTCGAAATAATTACAATCTCAAAATGAAAAACCTACTGACATTAGCTATTTGCTTACTTACTATTTCGTCGTTTGCCCAAAAATCTCTAGAAAAAGAATTGGACACCATCACAACCGTTGCACAAGCTGAAAAGTTTTTAGACACTAAAAAGTCTAGAAAAAACAAAATGCTGATTTTTAATGAAGAAAAGCATAAAACGAAACTAGCTACCAAACTATTAAATAATAGCGTGGGTAGTACAGAAGTTATTAAAACAGAATTTAATGTTACCCATTATAAGGTCATTGATAAATCGCAAGAAAGACATTATAGAATAAGTTATATCTATTTTGATGGTAACCAATTGGAAGCTTCAAAAATTGTAGAATATAAAAATGAAATTTTAAAGTCATACGAGGATGGTATTCGTTTTGATGACTTAGCTAAACGGTATTCAATGGACCGAAATGCTAATCGCGGTGGTGATTCTGGCTGGTTAAAGGAAGGTAGCATGCCTGCAGAAGTAGAAGCACAAGCTTTTAATTTAGATAATAAATTAGGAACGTTGTACACGGTTAGAATCCCGGAACCTAATGGATTTTATGTGATTTTAAAAACAGAACGTATTAAAAAAATTAAAGAAATTAAAGTCCTTAAAGTTATAGCCAAAGATTAAATGCAACTTTTTTATAATCCAGATATAGCCCCTAATACAGCGCAATTTACTTTTCCTAAAGATGAAAGTCGACATATTGTCAAAGTCTTAAGAAAACAAACTGGAGACCTCTTACATATTACCAACGGTAAAGGATATTTATTTGAAGCAGAACTGGTTATTGCTGATCAAAAAAAATGCATCGTTACTATTACAGACACAACATTACAACAACCGTTAAATTACAAATTACATTTAGCGGTTGCGCCAACAAAATTGAATGATCGCTATGAGTGGTTTTTGGAAAAAGCTACGGAAATAGGTGTTACAAGTATCACACCTATTATTTGTGATCATAGCGAAAGAAAGGTCGTGAAATTAGAACGCTATGAAAAAATCATTCAGTCCGCAATGAAGCAATCTTTAAATTGCTACTACCCTATTTTAAATCCACCAATCGCTTTTAAAGCCTATTGTAATCAAGATTTTTCGGGAGATTTATATATCGCGCATTGCGAAGAAACAGATAAAAAAACATTAAAATCTCAAATTTCATTTAATAATGAAATCACTATTTTAATTGGACCTGAAGGTGATTTTTCTGTTAAAGAAATAGAAATGGCAATTAAACATAAATTTATTCCTGTAACTTTGGGAGACACACGATTACGCACAGAAACGGCTGCAATAGTAGCTTGTCATAGTGTTGCGTTTGTAAATGAGTAACTTATGAAACTTAATTTTTTTCTACTATTATCAATTTTCTCTCTTTTCTCATTTAGTCAAGATCTAGCCATACTTAAATATAAAGGAGGTGGTGACTGGTATGGTAACCCGACCGCTTTACCAAATCTTATAAAATTTTGCAACGCCAATATTGACACACAAATGACAGAAAAACCAGAAACGGTAGAAGCTGGTAGTGTGGATGTTTTTAGATTTCCGCTATTACATATGACTGGTCACGGTAATGTACTTTTTGAAGATGACGACGTTACTAATTTAAGACGCTATTTAGAATCGGGAGGTTTTTTGCATATTGATGATAATTACGGTATGAAACCCTATATTACTAGAGAGCTAAAAAAAATATTTCCAAACCAAGAATTGGAAGAACTACCAAGTACCCATCCTATTTTTAGCGTCGCTTTTCAGTTTAAAGATGGTCTGCCAAAAATACACGAACACGATGGTAAACGTCCTCAAGCATTTGGATTATATAGTAAAGAGCGTTTAGTTGTTTTATTTACTTTTGAAAGCGATTTAGGAGACGGTTGGGAAGATCAAGAAATACATAATGATCCAGAAGACATCCGCTTAAAAGCCTTACAAATGGGAGCTAATATTATAAAATATGCTTTTGAAAACTAAGTGATATTTAGTAAAAACATAAACCGGATTACTAAAAAATGCAACATACCCACTATACTTCTAATTTTAAGCAACAACAATTTCCAATAACTGTTATTTGCGAAAACGTAACAAATGCACCAAATATAGGAAGCTTATTCAGAGCTTGCGATGCTTTTGGGATAGAGACCCTTATATTTTGTGGTTCAGATATACCATTAGGACGGAAAATGACTAAAACCTCTCGTGCTACTGAAAAAGTTGTCAATTACCAGGTTGTAGATTCTGCCTTAGAGGTTGTACTTCAACTTAAAAAAGAAAACTACGCGATTGTGGCTTTAGAAATAACCACTAATAGTCAACCATTACACGAGTCTGTTTTTAATAATAACCAGCCTATTGCTTTAGTTATTGGTGACGAAAATTTTGGCGTCTCAGAAGCCATTTTACAATTAAGTGACACTATAGCTCACATAGATATGTTTGGACAAAATAGTAGCATGAATGTTGTCCAAGCAACCAGCATAGCACTTTACGAAATTACTAAGCAGTTATTAATAAAATAGAATACAATATTCTATATTTACAGTATGACATCAAAAACAATATCAAACGGAATATTAAGAGCAGTAGCCACTATAGTTGGGGTAATTGGATTACTATGGTTTACTTACAAAATACAATCTGTATTAGTTTACCTAGTAATTGCTGGTATTATTGCCTTACTAGGAAGACCGTTGGTTGTGTTTCTTAAAAGTAAATTAAAATTTTCTGACACATTAGCGGTCGTGACCACAATGTTTATTTTTCTAGGCTTACTATTTGGTATTATCAGTATGTTTATACCTTTAATTATAGAACAAGGTCAAAATTTGGCACTATTAGACATTGATTTGCTGCAAACAAATATTGAAAATTTATATACAGAAGCAATCAGTCATTTTGGATTAAATTCTTCAGAAGTTGAAGCGTCTATAAAAGATTCAAAATTTATGTCGAGCATTAATTTTGGTGTAATTCCAGAGTTTTTAAACTATATCATTTCAGGGTTTGGAAGTTTTAGTATTGGATTATTTTCTGTATTATTTATCTCTTTTTTCTTTCTAAAAGACAGTAAATTAATGAGTACAGGTTTAGTTACAGTACTTCCCAAAAAACACGAACAACGTTTAAGAAAATCTTTTGTAACCATTCGTGATTTATTAACGCGGTATTTTGGTGGTTTACTTTTACAATTGCTAATATTATTTACAATCTACTCTATTGTTTTATTAATTTTTGGCATTCAAAATGCAGTTATAATAGCAACGCTTTGCGCCTTATTAAACATCATACCATATATAGGACCAATAATAAGTGCTTTTTTACTTATCCTATTAAGTATGTCAAGTAACTTAGGCGAAAATTTTAGTGATGTTATTCTGCCTAAAACAATCTACGTCATGATTGGTTATGTCGTTGCACAATTAGTCGACAATTTTTTTAGTCAACCTTTTATATTCTCTAAAAGTGTCAAATCACATCCTCTAGAGATATTTTTAGTAATCATTATCGCAGGATTACTTTTCGGTATTGTAGGTATGATAGTAGCAATACCAACCTATACAGCTTTAAAAGTGGTCTCTAAAGAGTTTTTATCAGAATATAGAGTTGTAAATAAATTGACCAAAGGCTTAGATGACTAATTTTAATAAAGCCATTTTAAATAGTGCTATCCAAGACTTTATAAATAATAATATAAATTCTGATATTGCGACGTTAGCCTTAAAAGGTATCCCGTTTCAAGACCATTTAAAGCAGGATATAATTACACAAATTGAAGCTAAAAAACGATGCGAGAAAAAACTATCGACTTGGTTTAATGCGCCAAATATCTATTTTCCATCTAAGTTAAATATTGAGCAAACCTCTTCAGAAGTTACTGCCCAATACAAAGCTAATCTGGTCTCAGGCCACTCGTTAATAGATTTAACAGGTGGATTTGGTGTTGATAGTTTGTATTTCTCTAAAAAAGTAGACACGGTACTGCATTGCGATATTAATAAAATACTATCCAGTATAGCGGCATATAATGCCTCTGTTTTACAAATTAAAAATATTAAATTTTATCCAGAAGATGGCATCAAGGTTTTAAACCAATTGGATAAAACCCTAGATTGGATCTATGTTGACCCATCTAGAAGAGATGACACTAAAGGAAAAGTATTTTTATTAAAAGATTGCTTACCTAATATCCCTGAACATGTCACGATGCTTTTTAAGCATGCAAAAAACATATTAATTAAGACATCTCCGTTATTAGATATCAAATCGGGCAGCAATGAGCTTCAAAATGTAAAAACCATACATTGCGTGGCTGTAAATAATGAAGTTAAAGAATTACTTTGGGTTTTAGAAGAAAATTTTACTGGTGACATTCAAATTAAAACAAGTAATATTAAAAATGGAGATACTCAAGAATTTAATTTTACATTAGAAACCGAAAATATAGAAGTTGCAGAATATAGTTTACCGCTCACCTATTTATACGAGCCCAATGCTGCTATTTTAAAGTCTGGTGCCTTCAATAGTATTGCAAACACACTAAATATCTATAAATTACATAAGCACTCGCATTTATATACAAGTACTAATTTAATTGACTTTCCTGGGAGAACATTTAAAATAGATAACACTATTAACTACAATAAAAAGGAGTTTACTAAACACATAGGCTTAAAGCAAGCTAATGTTACCACTCGTAATTTTCCCGAAGCAGTTACCCAAATAAGAAAAAAGCTTAAAATAAAAGATGGAGGAAAACACTATTTGTTTTTTACCACCAATCTTAACAACTCCAAAATCGTTTTAAGCTGTTCTAAACTATAATTTAAAGGACACCTAGTGATACAACCATTTGGCTTACAAAATTAATCACAAGTGCTACTTCTAAGAATCTTATTCAAAACATATTGCTTTTTGTTATTTCTTCTAATAATTCAAATAGTATAAGCAGTATACCGATTTTTAAGACAATGTACACTGACAATCAAATAACTATAACCGTGTGCAACCAACAATTAAAAGTAAAATATTTAAATTTGTTACGCTTTTAAACGATTAAATCAACTATTTAACGAATATATTTGTTGACGCTCTACGATGTCTATACATTTATACCATGCCAATAATGGCTTTTAAATTTATTAAATATTTTTTATTATGGCTTTCAAAGCAAAACTTAAAGTAGGTGGACAAGAGTACAACGTGTTAAATTCTTCTTATGAATTACACCAAGAAACTGACGCTACAGGAAGACCTTCTTCTATCACAAGAGGAGGTAAAATTAAATTAACTGTAGAGTCTACTGCAGATACTAGTCTTTCTGACTGGATGTTTAACAATTTTGAGCGTAGAGATGGATCTATCGTTTTCTTAAAAAGAGATAGTGACTCTACTTCTAAAGAATTAAAATTCACAGAAGGTTACATGGTTAAGTATTACGAAAACTTTGATTCAACTGGAAAAAATCCAATGTCTGAGTCTTTTGTAATTTCTGCTAAAGGAATTGGAATTGGTAATGGAGAACATGTTAATGACTGGGTTTAAGTTAAACTCTTTTTAATTATCATAATAGTATTACTAAAGGGAGGGCTCATGGCTACTCCCTTTGTTTTGTCTTTATTCATTTTAACCCACTTAACTATGTCATTTTTAGCAAAACTAAATATTGATGATGACCAAATGAATGTTTTGGAGTGCTCTTTTGGTTTTCACCAAGGCGCTGATAATACAGGTCGACCATCACAAAAACCTCGAGGAGGACAAATAACTATTCTTATAGAATCCACAAATAAAACAGACTTTTTAGAGTGGATGATTTCTAGTAACATGACCAAAAATGGGAGTATCGTCTTTTACAAAAGAGATAACATGTCTAGCCTTAAAACCGTAGATTTTAGTGAAGCCTATTGCTTGGACTATGTCGAAGATTTTGATGCTATAGGATCACAACCATTAAAAACCCGTGTTGTTATTTCAGCAAAAGAAGTCAGTATAAAAGGAACAACCTATACAAATAATTGGCCAGCAAAAATGTAATTTCTGCAAGTCTGTTATTTGACCTTTTTAACGTTTAACTTTAATATTATAGTTAACGACCCTAGTATTGTTTATTTTTATAAGCAATACTATTCTGTGCACTAAAATCTGCACGCACTTAATTTGTACATGACTACCACTTAAACGCTATTTTTACAGATGAACTACATCAAAAAAACCGATAATTACGATATCTATATTGAACCTAGCCGAAAAACTATTGTTATCCGTCAAAAATGGAAATATATATGGTCCTCTGCTTCAGGGTTACCAAATTGGTCTTACTTAGAAAAAAAAGAATGGCACCAAAAAGCAGATAATGTCATTTGGCAACAATGGGGAAGTCAATTTGTGTTTTGGGCTCTAGTCCATGACGAAAATTCTAGCAGTAGATCTTTACACAAAAAAGAATTTAATCTAGAATTTGATATAGAATGGGTGACTTCCGATCAGCATTGGTTGGCTAATGTTAAGAAGACAAAGTCTGCAGAAAAATTTAGATCTAGAGTAAATCTAACAGAGAAAAAAATATATTTAGCACATATAGATACTAAAAGAAGAGTATCAGGAGCTATAAACCAAAATACGGTAAAACACGAGTTTGGTCATACTATTGGTGTTGATGACGAATATGGTAATGCTTATAAACGTGAAGAGGATAGAACAAAGTATGAACCTATACATGTTAAAGACACCAAAGCTTTAATGAATATTGGAAATGAACTTAGAACACGATATATCCGTGACATTAAAATGGAGGTCAATTCAATGATTCCAGAAGTCAGTTTTATTACTTTTTTTAAATGATACAACCAATTTATATAATTCTGCTAGGACTACTGACCTTTTCGTCTTGTAACAATAGCCCTACCAAAAAGGTTAAAAAAGTAGTCGTAAATAAAACAATCGACTCCACTTATTTTTGTTTAGAAGATTCTATTACAATATCCTTTTTATCAAAAGCTAGTTACAAAAAAGCAATAGCAACTTGTAGGTTAACACTATTGGATGATCAATTTATTTTAAAAGGTCATGGCTATATGGGACCAACACGGATTTTGGAAAATTATTATTCAAGAGAAGCGCACGAAAAAAATAACATCCCAATTAAAATTGTGTTGTGGGGTACAAAAGATGAAGAACATATCATTCGTGTATGGTATAAAAAAGAAAAAAAGCAATGGTTACCTATTACAGCAATAAAGGATCATATATCAACACAATATTAGTTAATCTTTAAAGTGTATTTTACATTACAAACATTAGGCTTTCAATAAAAGCTAAAAACAGACTAATTCAACCCAGTTTTAATAACATAATAAGACTATGGCATTACAAAGCAACACCACTATATTTATATCAGGAACAGAGATTAAAGCTTTTAAATCGATAGAGCTTCATCAAAGTATCGATGCCCATCACAGACTAGAGTTGGTCTGCCGTATGGACGTTTTAGAAAATCTAACTCAAGCCCTTGGAGAATCTAGTAAAAATTATTTAGGAGAAACTATAACACTTCAAACGTCTGCTTTAGGTTCCTTTAGTGGTTATAAAGCATTAGAGTTTAAAGGTATTGTCTCGCAAATAACCACTATAAAAGGGCATGAAGCTAGTTCTGGAGACGAAGTTGTCATTACCGCCTTAAGCCCAACCTTTATAGCAGATGATGGTCCACATTATGCCTCTTATAATGATGTCTCATTGGCAGAAATACTAGACCGCACCTTTAGCGACTACGATAGATCTAAATTAGAAGTCCTAATACAACCCAATAACACCGCTACCCTACACTACTCTGTTCAAAACGGAGAAAGTGCTTACAATTACGCAAGCCGTTTAGCTGCGCAATATGGCGAGTGGTTTTATTATAATGGCTCTAAATTAGTCTTTGGAGCACCTGAAGCGGAAGAATTAGCCTTAACCTATGGTTTTGATCTTAAAGAATACAACCTAAACCTGACACCACAATCACATAATTATAAGTTTTATGCTAATGATTATTTATTAAACGATACTCACGAAAAAGACGCTAAAGACATCAGTTCTGGTGCCAGTGGTTACAGTGGTTTTGTATCTAGTAAATCTAATAGCATTTATAATAAAGAAACTAAAGTATGGCACAACTTATATAATGACCCACAAGCTAAACAAAGATTAGATTCTAGTATCGAGTTACAGAAAAAGGCTATCGAAATGCAGCAGGTAAAACTGAATGGTATTAGTGATAACCCAGGAGTCAAATTAGGAAACATTGTAAAAGTAGAAGGTGCAAATTATAGAGTTATAAGTATTACACATAGTAATAGAGAAAACGGCGATTACGAAAATAGGTTTGAAGCTGTTACTGCAGATTTTGACGCTTACCCTAACACCAACATCAATGCCTTTCCTAAAAGTGGTACACAAACCGCTACAGTTTTAGAAAATGCAGACCCAGAAGGTCTTGGTAGAATACGTGTACAAATGCCTTGGCAAAAAATAACAGGAGAAATGACGCCTTGGATACGTATTGTAACCCCTCATGCCGGTGGAGACAAAGGCTTCCATTTTATACCGGAACTTGATGAGGAAGTGCTAATTGGGTTTGAAGGTGATAATGCAGAGCATCCGTATATGTTAGGAAGTTTGTATAATGGAGCTGCTAAAGCAGGTGCTTTTCAGAGTAGTACTAATGATGTTAAGGCTATTAAGACTAGAAGCGGGCATACTATTGAATTAAATGATACTGATGGGGCAGAATTTATTACTATCATTGATAAAAACAGTAACATAATACGCATTGATACAGCAAATAATAATATTGAAATCTCAGCAATGGAAAATATTACTTTAAATGCTAAAAATATTGAGATGAATGCCTCTGAAGAAGTTAAAATAAATGCTGGTACAAATATGATTACTAGAGTTACTGAGGACGCCTCTTTATCTTCAAAAAATTCGACTGAAATGGTAGAAGATCAAAAAACTTTAGTCGCTAAAGAGACATTACTAAATGCGGAAAAAATGAGGTTAGAATGCTCTAAAGATAATTTAGAATTGGTTAGCTCTAAGCAAGTTGATATCCAAGCAAACGATAAGATCAAATTATTTTAAGACTTTAGTAAAATATGGCAAAACTTGATTTTGGTACTAATATAATAACAGAAGAAGAAAGTGCGAGTCAATATACCTCGCATATTTACAATCCTTTAGGTGTAGCCAGAACATACGGTGTAGTACTAGTTTTTGAAGATGAAGTTCAAAAAAAACTCCAAATTCATTTTGAGATAGATATATTTTGCATTAATAAAACGGATGATGATTATTTTGAAATTGAAATTTTTAAACATCAAATTTATATAAATGAGAAAAAACCAGATATTCTTATAGACGAGTTATCGGAAAGATGTGGAAAAGTAATTTATCCACTTAATCTAAAAGTTAATAAACAAGCAAAGGTCCTAAACATAGTTAATCAACACACTATTATAGAACGATGGGAAAGAGAAAAAGAAAATATAAAACAACTATATAACAGTAAAGAAGTATCATTACTAGTAAATAATATGGATAGTATTATTTACGATAAAAAGAAACTTACAGATTTGATATTACAACGGGACTGGTTTATAACATTATTCTTTTCTCCTATATACACTAGCTCTGTAAAAAGTAAAACACGCAAAGAATTAAAATTTCCAATTATACCATACGCACCTGGTGTTAGTTATGCCATTGAAAATAAAATAATTGAACATCCTAACAAAAAAGGAGATATTATTTTTAATCAAAAAGGGCTTTGTATAGATCATAGAAGTGAAAAGGATATACTTAGAGGTAATCAAATTTCGTTTGAAAAAACAAAACGACCTGTTAAAGGTGAAATTGCAATAAAACACCAACTATACAAAAACTCGTTACTTATAGATGCTATTACCGGTGTATGTAATTTAAATTTTCCTTCAGGTAAAAGCAAAAAAATATCTATCGAGATATATAATTTAAAAAATAAAACACCTCAATCGTCGGCTCAAAAAAAGGCGGCAATTGAAAAAACAAAAGAAGAAAACGAAAAAAGTTTACCAAAAAAGAAGAAAAAATTTTCTTTCTTTTTTGGTAAATAAAAGAAATAATAGTTACTAAACATAGACTAAAAATATGAGTACAGGACATATAGTAGTAGATGGAGCAATCTGTAAGTGCCAATTTGGTTTTACGCCAGATGTATTGGTCGTTCAATCACAGCAAAAAGAATATATTAATGATTCTGCCGGTAGCAAAAAACTAATTGCTAATACCATGGATCTTGGTATGCCATTACAGGCAAAAACTTTTGGCCAATGTAAATTACAACCAACATCAAGTAGTTACCTGCCATGTGTCCCAGCAATAACCCAGTGGCAAGATTTTTATGATAAAGTAATATTATCCAATCAAGGACAAATATTAACAGAAAACAGTAAAGGTATCTGCGCTATTTCCGGCTCTCCTAGTGTGGAGTTTACGTGGCATGGACAAACAGTGGCAGCAGGAAGCAGTAACGTCGAAGAAGCAGATGAAGAAATTCAGAGTCATTTAAATCCATTAGTTAATGTCAAAGAGATGAGTCAAGCGCAGGAAACTATTTCTGGAGGTGTCTTTGATGAAAATATGCAAGAAGAGAAAAACTTGAAATTTGAAGCACACTTTTCTAGGCCTTATGACTATAGTGGAACATTTGGGTTTGATTGGATGAGATATACTTATATACTAGAAAACGATAGAAGAGAAAGTACCTGTAATGATTATCAAAAATTAAAAACCGAATATACTCCGTTTAAGATCGAAGGAGAATATTTTGTGCCCTGGTTATCTATGTTTCCTAAACAGAAAGGAGTAGAATTACTTCTAAGCGTTTATACGCATAATGACCATATACCCATTACTGAACAAGATATTATAAAACTCCCTTCTAAAAATGGTATACGTTTTGAACCTAATGAGGTAAAGGTGTCCGAAGCGGATATAGACGATGTTTTAATAAAAGTATATTGTGACGACCCTCTTACTGAAGATACGACTATAAAATTAAAGGACAAGGACAATACTATCGTAGGAAAAATACATTTTCTTAAAAATTCTAATCACGAAGACTTACATTTTGAAATTATTCCAATTAGAGTTTTAAGAGGGCAAAATAAAGATAGTGATGCAAAAAACCTTGAAGATAAACTATATGAAGGCCTTAAAGATATAAACAAAGATTTAAACAAAGATTTAAACAAAGATTTAAAAGGAAATTTACAAAACTTACAACAATACCTAAATACACAATCGCTAAATCAAGGACTACTTCAATGTAATATAGGCAAAGTCTATGACCTTGTAATTAATGAGGAAGAATGGCTAGAAGATGGTTTGATTATCGAAGAGAACAACAATATATTTTTAGGAGATTCAATTTCAAAATTCACAAAAGAGTTTGAGAATAAATATCCTTTACTTTCTAAAAAAAGAGGATTGTTTATGTTCCTATCACCATTACAAAATAAAGAAATGGCTGGACAAGGAATGTTAAATGATATTGATGGCAATAAATTGGCAATATATGATTCGGGATTAAGTGAACCCTCAATTTTTGCTCATGAAATTTCTCATGTGTTAGGTCTAACACATACTTTTAGAACATATCATGAAAGAGAAACTATAGATATGTTTAATGAAGAAATAAAGAGCTTTGATAGAATTTATCAAAAGATGTTAGATGCTAACACCCCAAAAAAGATAATTGCTCAAAAATGGAAGCTGGATAAAGAACGATACAAAGACTTACGTTCATACCTAAATATTCATTATAGAAATAAAGCCTTAACATTTGATCAAGCGACTACCGAAAATTTCATGGACTATCCAGATCTTCGTGATAGTAATGATGAAATTATAAGAAAAAACCCTTATAAAAAAACCAGTTATTCTAAATACCAATGGAAAGCAATGCAGGATGATGTTGTTAAATTTTATTCAAAAAAGAAACTATGAAAATTCTAAATATACTATTCCTTTTTATATCCTTTATTGTTTATTCACAACAACAGGAAGATTTCGAACGTTTAACTACTTCTATTAATACTAAGGTTTCAATTATAGATGGAGTAGAACTATTTTCTGATAGTAAACAGGAAATAATTTTTAATGGAAAATATAAGATTTTGATTACAACAAAAGTAGCGGACTATACAGGTATTAATTATAATTTAGGGGAATCAACAGGATATAGAGAACAAGGAACATTTAGCAAGGGGTACAAAAATAGTCTTTGGACAACTACTTATAAAAATAAATTGATAAAAACTGAAAATTGGAAATATGGTTTAATCCATGGAGAATATCGAGTGTATGACACTATACAGAAAATACAATATCGAACAGATTTTGGAACTGGAGGTAATGGTGAATATAAGGATTACTACAAAACAGGCATCCTTAAACAAGAAGGGAATTATCAAAATGGTAAAAAAGAAGGAGAATGGTGCACATATGATAGACAGGGAAAAATTATAAAAACAATAAATTATAAAAAAGGCTCTACAATAAATGAATAAAACGTGGCTTATTTTTGACGGTAATAAAGAAATAAAATTAAAAGAGAACTTATAAATAGTTGACAGGATTGGAATATGGCTAAAGCAAATAAACTTATAATAAAAAAAACCGATGGAGTAACAGTAGATAGTGAGAACTATCTAATTACTACCAATCCCCAAACGAAAATAGTAGTAACGGCAAATACAGATGAATTAGAACCTGATGAAATTGCCAATATACGATGGATTTGTAGTGCTTTTATTGGAAGGCCAAAAAATCTAGAGTATCATGCTGTTCTCAAAGGAAAAAAGATATATTTTAGTATATCAAAAGCAGCTACAGGAGGGGGGCTTATTTGGCTCGAGGCTGTTGCCCCCAATAAAGAACCAACTTATAAAGCACCTTATGGCTATTTTGTAAACACCATTGGCACCCCAAGTATAGATCGCGTTGAATGGAGAGAATATCAATCCGACAATAAAGGAGCGATTGTAAAAGATAAAAAGTTTTTTGGAGAAGGAATACAATTACATATATATACTTCTGGACTTTATGGCCATGACATAGAAGTATCATTATTAGATAAAAATCTAGTTTATTCTGATAAAATACTATTGTTAGACAAAGATATTAAAGACGAAACCAATAAACCTGTAAAACATTTTCAGCGTGAGGTAAAGAAATTAAAAAGTGTTAAAATTCCTGAAATATATCAGCAAAAAGTAATTATTAATGTCCGTGCGGATATGCAATGGATTAAAGAAGGAAAAGTATTAGAAGTTTATCCTATTGTTAAACCACTACTAAAAGATGCAAAACCGACTAGTTTTAAGGATACAATAGTAGTCATTAAAAAAAGAGAACAGAAAGAAAGAGCACTTATCAGTGCAACCAAATCTGGGAATAAACCCGTAAAAATTGGAAATATTGCAACAGATACAGCTGATTTCAAACCTTGCTTTTATACGAAGATTATTACAAGCTACACTTTTAAAGACGACGAGGAGAAAACTAGAGAAACAAAAGCTACTATTTACGATTCTAATAGTTCATTAAAACCTAAAAAAATGTCGTTTGCTGTTGTAGCAGGTCCAAGAGAAGGAAAAAGAAAAGTAAAAATAGAACTAGACACAGATACTTCATATTGTTTATTTGAACAAAACGAAAAACTTAAACACGAAGGAAGAGTTTTAAATTTTTCTAATATTGAAGATGCAATTGTCCTTAAAGATTCTGCTAGTCCCGCAAAAGAGAGCAAGCCTAAAGAGAAAAACATAAATGAAACTATATTTAAACAAATAGATAGTGGCAATGAAGGAAAATGGGGCAAAGTATTTGGTTCTGTAGATGTAGATTCTGTTATAGGTGGTTTTAAAAGATACACAGAAAAAAGTTTAGCAGTAAATAATGATAAATATTGTAAAGAAGCATCTTCGGATACAGAAGTTAACATTGGTATACCTTACAAATATGGAAAGAATACAGATAATGAACGCTTAAAAGATTTAGTTGCATATATTTGGCCAGCAAGTGCATCTAACATTCAGCAGTATCAAATAAGTATACAAACTTGCAGGCAAAAAAAGGTAGTACTCAATATTGATGCCTACCCAGACATCAGATGGACATTACAATTTTGTTACAATACAGATCCTGAAGAATTTAATAAAATACGAGGTCAATATAAAGACTATAAAGTACGTTTAGAGAAAGTAAATGAAGACGCTAAAGAAACCTATGACCATAAAATAGATAGAAATAAAGACCTTGCTGACAAATATGATAAAATGTCTAAAGAGGTTAAAGGCAATAAAGCTAAGTCAGAAAGAAAAATTAAAAAATTTGAAAGACAATTAAAAAAGGCATCTGGAGCTGAAAAGAAAAAACTTAAGAATAAGAAAAATGAAGCAATTAAACGAAAAGAAAATTTAAATAAACTACAAACCAAGTATAAGAATAAAAAAAACGAATACGAAGAGAAAATTACCAAACACGAAAAGAGTAAAGCAAAATATCAGAAAAAGGAAAGAAAAAAAGCAAATAAAGATCCTGAACTTAGTAAACAGCGTCCAGATTTGTACGACTTTGATGACAATCTGGAACATGGTATCTCAGATATTACTTTGGCTTTATGGGCAGAGTGGGATAGACCAACAGAAAAATTTGAAATCACCGCTGGCTATCAAAAGTACGTCGAGATGCTTAAGACTGTATTAAAATTTAAAAAAATTGTAGATGATATTTTTGGAGGAAAAAAAGAAGGTAATATTGACAAAAAAGGAAAAAAATATAACTCTAAAAACCCAAAACCTAAAAAGAAAGAATTAGATAGTACCGAAGCTGACAGAGAGAAAAAACTAAAAGCCATCTTGGGTCTATTTAAACTAAAACCATTAATGTCCGTAAACATTATACCTCCATCTGTAGCGTTGGCATGTTCTTGGCATGCAGCTAATCCTAAAAATAGCCATCAAAACGAAATTGGTACTACCATAGATATTAACGCTATATTTGATCCAATTATTGGTGCAGAAATTGTACTTAATTTTATGGCACTAGTAGAAAAATCACATCCTCTAGTAAAAGTAGCATTAACAATATTGGAATTAGGTGGTTTTGAAATACGCTTAGATCTCACTGTATCTGGGGTAGTGTTCTGTAAAGGGCATATCTTTTATAATACAGCTACAGGTGAAAACAATATTATGCCTGGAGACTTTAAGGACCTCAAAGATCCAACAACAGATAGTCCGTTAGTACTTGGTGGACGTATTGAAATGGAAGTTTATGCAGGTATTAAATTCACTAAAAAATATGAAGCTTGGAGCTATGAAGCTGTTATTGAGCTAAATGCTTATGCTAGTGTAGTAACTGGAATAACCATTTCCGGTTCTGTAGAATGGGTAAAAGACAATAATAATTACCCAGATGGTATTTATCTTAATCCAATACTTAAATTTCATGGATTGACAGTAACAATTGCAGCTAAAGGAAAAGGTGAATTTGGAAAAGTTGGTAGCGATGAATCAATTGCAGAAGTTGATGGAGAAGTAGGCGGTGAATACGTGGTAATGGACCCTTATGAGGCTGAATTAGATATGAAAATTCCTTTAGGTAGATGCTAATAAAACTTATGACAAATAAAACATTAATTTATATTTTAATATTGATCACTAATATTTCCTGTAATCAATCTAAAGAAAAAGATTTTATGAATACAATTTACACACAACAAGATATTTTAGATCTATACAAAACTGTACAACACTTTGAAGAAGAACAACATTACGGTGTACGCATTAAATCCGCTAATTGTAATTTTGAAATATTAATAAATGATAAGAAAGTTTTTTTTGTAAATAGAAATAAAATAGGTTCAGTAATTAACGGTGCTTATGCGCCTATTAATTACGGATTATTAAAAAGTGGTAATCAAAAAATTACAATACGTATACTGCCAGCTGTACAAAATCGTCAAACAGAGATAAAATATCCTACCTTGCAAAATGCACAATTAGATATTGAAATTGTGGCAGATGATTTTATGGATGGAGAATCTACAGGTGAATACTCAATTTTTGAGTGGGAATCGCCAAAAGAGATAAAATTTATAGAAAGTGAAGGGATAGAAATGCCTTACTTTACTCAACCAGATTTACCTGTTTTTGAACACCGAGATAGTTTTATAGCCGAAATTCCTTTTGATATTGATGGCTGGAATAATTCTGTTAATTTAATTACAAATGACAAGGAGGAATTAAAGGAATTAACAGAAGAAGCTGTTACTATTTTTAAAGAATTACATAAAAATTTCCAAGAAAAAAACTTAGATAAAATAGCAAATCTGGTATATCAAAAAGAAAAGAGGGTTGCGCAACAATTATATTTTAAAGAATCAGACTGTAGAGAAAATTGGGATTATTATACTGAAGATTATAAAAGCGATAACTTTACAATGGTACCTCTTGAAAACTTTAAACTAGTCTTTTTTGGTAACGGAAAAATGATAGGATTAGAATTAAATGGACCGAAGTTTCAATGGGATTCTGCACTATATTCTAAATATATTGAAAAAGGTAACAAAGGATACTCAAAAACTTTTTACCGTTTCTTACTTCATCGCCCTAAACCTGGTGCTCCATTAGAAGTAATTTAAAATATTAAGTAATTTTAAAAAATAGTGGCCTATTTAATCATATTATTTGTTTTATTTCTTGTCTTAATAATAATTATTGGAGAGTCTCAAAAAAACAAAAAAGAAAAAAAAAGAAAAAAACCAAATGTATCTAAAATTAAAGATTTATCGGTCGGAATTATTGAAATAAAAGGTCGACTAGAACAAATTGAAACTGTAATTTCTCCATTAACTAAATCCAATTGCATTGGGTATAAACATTTTAAAACACGCTATAATTCTTCTAGGTCTGTCAATCCAACTTCTATAAAAGGAAAAGTGTTTACGACCAAAAGAAATGAGAGATCTTTAAATTGGGAAACTGTTTCGACAGATACAGAATGTAAAGATTTCTACTTTGTAGATAATACGGGTAAAATAAAAATAAAAGGAAAAGGAATAGCAATTTTACTTAATAATATCAATCAAACTGATAGAAGAATTTCTAATGAATTAATGATTACAGAAAATTTACTATTACAAGATAACAGAGAATACGTATTAACGGGAACAGCTAGATATAATAAAAAAAATGAGTTAATTATTAAAAAAGACTCTAATGAGCTAATAATTAGCGACTCCTATATAAATGAATTACATAAAAGCAAATTATCTGATAAAATTAACAAATATGGTTTAATTATTATGCTTTTGTTAATTGTAGTGATAATCACATTTATTAACAGTTTACTTACTTAAATAAATATCATCACATTTTTTTAAGCCATGGGAACAAGAGTAATTTATAACATAAAATATAAAAAGGAAGAATTAACTCTAATATTTTAGGTTAACGATATAGAAGAAAAAAAATTTGATGATCTTGTAAGAAATATAGCCAATTATCTTAAGATGTAAAAGTTATTAATGGTCCTTATCAAGAAAAGTAAAAAAGCCTATTAAATCTAAAATTGGATTATTACCAACAGGTATAGTAGAAGTTAGAGGAAAACTAAAGAGTATTGATACCTTTACTTCTCCAAATTAGAAATCTAAATATGTTGGTTATTATTATGCTGAATTGCGCTATACTTCTTAACAAATTCGCACTTTAAAGACAGGAAAGAAGTTTCTAGATGAAGAGAACCGTCCATTACCTCCTGGAGATGCATTTAACATTTATAGAGAGAAGGATTTTAAAAGACGAAAATCTGAAGGCTTCCCTCCACCACTTTACAAAAGCAAAGTGCAAACGCCTGAGGCTACACCATCTCAACAAATAGAGCGTAACGCATATTGGCTTGATAAGGAACATTACGGAAATAGTGAATCAGCTTGGTATTAAATTTTGTAACATTTTAATTAAAATTAAACTATGGAAAATTCTAAACTCAAATGGGTAAAAATAATTATTGTTTTAATACTAATGTCGTTAAGTATTTGGCAGGCTAATAAACTGTTTAGTTTGAGAGATGGAGAAGCAGGAATATTGTTTTCTGCAGCAGCCATCGCATTTGCTATAGCGGCCATTGCTTTTTATTTTCAGAAAAAGAAAGAATAGCAACGTTATTGAGATAATTTTACGTTAAGTTTTCAAAACATACAGTCTCAAATTATTAATTTACTTAAAAACAGATAGAAAATATATTATAATGGATAGAGAAAATGGTACCCTCGCTAACACTCGTTTGTAACGAGTGCCGTACCGGTAAGTTCTACAAAAAGAATCAAATAACAAAAGCTATCTATTCATTTAGGTAGCTTTTTTTCAAGACATGAATTGTAAGCCTAAATTTTAAAATCCATCAGCACAATATATTGGATATATGTATTTATAAGGCAAGACTATTGTAGAAAATAAGAAAAGATATAATTATTTGTATATTGCTCTACTCCTACTCCGCGCATATTATTTTAGAGAGTTTAAGCATAACGCCATAAATGCTTCGTACCAAATTTTAATGTTTTTCAAAAAAAATAATACAGAAGAGGTTCTAAAAGAATATTTAAGAGAAAAAATCTATCCATTTGTAGTGGATAATGAAGGCAAAAGTTATGGTTTGTATTCTGCAGGTTCTGTTGAAAATCAATATAAATAAAATTCTAAAAATAATACGATGATTCACAAGTTTAGTCCATATATAATTATAATACTTCAAACGCTTGCTTGTATTTGGTATCTGTTACCCGAAAATAGCAGCACTCATGTTCCTGGAGGCTTTATAAAAATGATTATTTTTGGAAGTACAGCATTACTTCTACTAATTATATCCACCATTCTATATTTGATATATAAACCTTCCGAATTAATTTGGAAAATGCCTTTTATTATTTTCATTATAATGATACTGTTAGGTTGGTTCTACAACAAATAAAGCAAACAAATTTATGGCAACTAAAAATAGCATAAAGGTAATAAAGACAACTACAACTGTAGAGGTCAACGATACGGATCATTTATTAACTATAGAACCAGAAAAAAGTGTTACTCTAGAGTTAGCTAATACAGAAGGATTTACAGCTGAAGCTAAATGGCTAGCAGAAGGCAACATTAAAGCAGATGATAATGGACTCTATTTAGATTCTACTTGGTCTTTTCAAGGGTTAGCCTTTAAAGGAGAAGCTGAGCTCTCTGCAAAGGCAATAATGGAAAAAGATGATAATGGGGATCAAGACACATACACTATTGGCGATAAAGCTACTCTTACTTTTCAAGCCATAGCCAAACAAGATACTATACCTCTTGGCAAATGGTATTTCAATAAAAAATAAAAACTATAATGAAAACAAAAATAATTGCAATAACACTTTTACTAGCTTTACAAGCTTGTGCACAACAAAAAACCACTAATACTACTATGGAAGAAGAACTTTTAAATTATTATAAACAAATTAAGCAACCCACTACCCCTATAAATTATAACGCTTCGTTTTATAGTAGTGGCTGTAGCTTTGAGTTAAGGGTTAATGATGATTATGTCTACAACTATTATAGTACCGGTGGCATAGGGACAAGTTTTCCTATAAATCCTAATATATTAAAAGCGGGTAAACAACGTTTTAGTATAACACTATATCCCCCACGGTTAACTAACGGCGATTTTGCAAAGACCCTACCAAAAGATGCATCTTTTAAGTTAGATATAAAAGGCGTTGTGTTTGATGATGGTTTTGTAGACACTGTAGACGACGGTATTACTTTCGAATTACCAACTAAACCAGGAATTAACGATGATGGTGCAGAAACTATGATTTATGCTGACGAAGGACAACCTATAGCTGTCTATACAGGCTATTTTAATGCAGACGTGGAATACGATTTAGTAGGTTGGTCAGAGTCTGTAGATTTGCGTAAAGAAGATCCCGATAAATTATTAGAAGAGGCACTTAAATTATACAAAAGTGCAGGACGGGCCATAACGGAAGGTGATTATCAAACTTTTTTTACATTAACAGAAAAAAAAACAAAAGAAATTGCCCAATGCTATTATAGTGATAGCACTGGCATGATAAAGAACTTAAAACCTTATAAGAAATACGCCCTTTATAATGAAAAAAAACTACAACCTCTTGATGATTTTTCTGTTCAGTTTTTTGGTAATGGTAAAATGATCGGTTTGTATGATAATACTGGATCTTACAAAGGCAAACCATCACTCCAAATGGATTATAATAAAAATGACTTAGAATATGTTGGCTATCTATTCCTCCACCTCCACCGTCCTAAAAAAGGGGCACCATTAGAGATTATACGGTAATACTTTTAAAACAATAGATATTTATAATACGTGCGCTATAAAACTTAAAACTATTAGTTTATAGTAACATTAAATTGGGTTGGACTAAGATTAAAAATGCAAAATAAGTCTAAATAAGCTTTAATATATAAAAAGAGGAAACATCGGTTTTAAAACCTTTGTTTCCTTTTTACTTTATAGCTAATACCAAATTAACAATCCCCTAGTTATGTATAGTAATTAATCTAATGTGCTTTTGTACAGCACGTATAATTGTATATTGCATTTGTAATCGTCCCCGGCTAGCGCTCGTTTGTAACGAGTGCCGTACCGAGTAAGTTCTACAAAAGCATTAAAAATAAAAGCTATTTATTCATTTAGGTAGCTTTTTGTATTTTTAAGGTATGAGCAGAAAGCATAAATTTCATAATCCAACAGCAGCCTATTTTGTTTTGTTTGCTTCAGTATTATGGATAGATATGTTTACATGGTCAGATTATTTTAATATCCTAGTATAAAGTATTCTATAGAATAAAAAAGGATATAATTATTTACTTAGTTTTGTTAAAAGTCATCCCAAACGATTGTTAGCTTCATACAATCCTAAATTAGACAATTAATGTACCAATCCCCCGGCTAGCGCTCGTTTGTAACGAGTGCCGTACCGAGTAAGTTCTACAAAAGCATTAAAAATAAAAGCTATTTATTCATTTAGGTAGTTTTTTGTATTTTTAAGGTATGAGCAGAAAGCATAAATTTCATAATCCAACAGCAGCCTATTTTGTTTCTTTTGCCACAGTATATTGGATAGATGTATTTACTAGGCAGGAGTATTTTAATATTCTAGTGGAAAGCATAGACTATTGCAGAAAAGAAAAAGGTATGGAGTTATTTGCATATTGCTTTATGCCTAACCATGTGCATTTTGTGTTTAGAGATTCTAAGGAAGACCCAATGAGTCTATTGAGAGATTTTAAAAAATACACCTCTAAAAGAATATTAAAAGCAATTGAAGAAAACCCTAGCGAAAGTAGAAAAGAATGGTTATTATGGATGTTTAAAAGAGCAGGAAAAGAAAAAGGTAATGTATCAAAATATCAGTTTTGGCAGCACAATAACAAACCTATAGAGCTATGGAGTGCTACTGTTATAAAACAAAAAATAGATTACATCCATAACAACCCTGTTGTTTCTGGTTTTGTTAGTAACCCTATAGGTTGGAAATATAGTAGCGCTAATAATTTTGCAAATGATCATACGGTATTAAGAATTGATAATATTGGATTCTTAGGATAACATGAACGGCACTCGTTACAAACGAGCGCTAGCGGGGGGAATTAGATAATGTAAAAATTGATGGCAATTCTGCTGTAGCAGATTTTGTAATGATTAAAAAGGACCTAACGGTGCCGATTTATTTTGAAAAAGAAAATGATATTTGGAAACTCAATTTCCTACCATTTTTTAAGTTAGGAGAAAAAGGATTAAAAGAGGAAGAAGAGGACTATGATTTAACTGAGAATGAATTTGTACTTTTTTTAATAAAGAAAGGAAATTATAATGCCCCAAAAAATAACATTTGGAAACCAATAGAGTAATTTAAAATGAATCTCCCCGCGTGCGTATCGCTCGTGCCATTAGTAGTTGAGTAATATAATAATTAAAACTACGGCATTTATGTTGTAGTATTTTTATTTAAAAATTTTGTAGCTTTCCCGGGAGGACAATATTTTCCTTTCCCTAATGGAGCAACACCACGGTACAACGCATCAATAATACCAACTATACGTTCCACCTCTAGTAGTGGAATGTATCATGATAATGGTATTAATGAAAGAGTTATCGCTGACACAAAACAAAACCTTTTAAGCAAAAAAGAATGGAAATAGATATTGATAAAAATTATAATGACGCAAAAGTTTTTAAAAATTTTAAACGAGTTCCGTTTCTTATTACACAACTACCAGAAGCTAAGGATAAGGAATTTCTTGCTAAACATATAGGTTATTATGGTTTATTCAGTGAGCGTTTAATTAAAGAATCTGTGCCTAGTGATAAAGCTAGTCACAAGATAGATACACATATATATCTGGCGGTAACACTTTTTTTTGGAGTTCTTGGACCTCTTATTTTCACTATTGAGGAAGGGGGATTATTGCCATTGGGTATTTATTTATTTTTCATTGTATTGGGTGCATTTTTTGGTAAAATCACTTACAATTATTGGAAAAAATATCAAGAAACTGCAGATTATTGCTTCATGCTATTAGATAGAGTTAATACTTTGATTACTTTACCTAAAATAGGAGACAAAGAATATTTAAAAATACCTTTTTCCCATTTGCGCGTTTCTATACACGCGATAGGAGGTTCTGCTACTACTTACTCAGGTAAAAAACTTTGGTTTTATAGAGATTATTCATCTAATATAGTTAAAAGACATAATGCCTACATATCTAGAGGTGGATTCTACCCTAGTACACCTCAACAAGATTGGTCATTTTATGTCTGGTATATGGATAAAAACCGTCCTTTACCACCAGGCACTGCTTTTGATGAATTTAGAGAAAAAGATTTTGAGCGACGTAAGTCGGAAGGTTTCCCAAAACCTTTGTTTAAAAGCCTAATACCAACTCCCGAAGCTACAGCAGAACAACAATTAGTTCGCGAAGCTTTTTGGAGAGATGAAGATTATATTGCCTCAGAAGAAGAAGCGCACTATAGTTTATTGAGAAAAAAGCCAAAAAATAAATCTTAGCTTATAATTCGCATCTCCCGCTAGCGCTCGTTTGTAACGAGTGCCGTAGCGAGTAAGTTCTATAAAAGAATTAAAAATAAAAGCTATCTATTGATTTAGGTAGCTTTTTGTATTTTTAAGTTATGAGTAGAAAATATAAATTTCATAATCCAACAGCAGCCTATTTTGTTTCTTTTGCCACAGTATATTGGATAGATGTATTTACAAGGCAGGAGTATTTTAATATTCTAGTGGAAAGCATAGACTATTGCAGAAAAGAAAAAGGTATGGAGTTATTTGCTTAGTTTTGTATGCACTCGTTGCAAACGAGCGCTAGCATTAGAAAAAGACCAACAGATTAATATTGTTGATCTTGACAATATTGAAAATTTAACGAGATTTAAACAACCAAAAATAAATGAGTAAATATATTGAACATAGAATACTTCAATATCCTAGAAGTATTGATATAGAAATTGTAAAACCAAAAAGGGGCGCCATAATAACTACTGCTAATGATGAGTTTTTTATTGAATCACACAGAGCTAATTCAGTTGGGGCTATTACTTTAGGAACTATATTTTTTTTAATTGGTTTTTTTGGCTATTACTATCATGGTAATGGTAACCCTAGTTTTCTAGATTTAATTTTTATGCTCCCTGGTCTATTTTTAATTTTATTAGGCACTTTAAAGCCCAAAAAGCACATGCAACTCCATTTTGACAGACAAAAAGGCATTATTTCTTACCCAGCTCCTTTTTTTGGCAAACCTTTAGTTGGGCCTTTCAATACTTTGAAAGCTTTAATAGGAGTTTCTGGAGATATTGATGGCTACTCACCTACTGAGTATTTAAAGTTAGTAAATACATTTAGACCTCGAGTTTTAGATGTGTTAAAAACCATTACTTACGAAGACCCTTATGAAGAGTGGAGCTTATATGTTTGGTATATGGATAAAAACCGCCCATTACCACCTGGAACAGCTTTTGATGCCTATAGAGATAAAGATTTTGAACGCCGTAAGGCAGCAGGTTTTCAAAAGCCTTTATATACAAGTAATACTGCGACACCAGAGGCAACACCTGAACAGCAAGCAGAACGTTTATTAATTGGTGAATGGTAATTTATTTGAGAAAATGACTAAGAAAAAAAGTGTCCCCGCTAGCACTCGTTTGTAACGAGTGCCGTACCGGTAAGTTCTACAAAAAGAACAAAAAAACAAAAGCCATCTATTCATTTAGGTAGCTTTATTTTAAGACATGAATTGTAAGCCTAAATTTTATAATCCAACAGCTGTATATTTTGCTTCGTTTACTACAGTATATTGTATACATGTAATTATAAGGCAAGACGATTGTAGAAAATAATAAAAGATATAATTATTTGTATATTGCTCTACTTCTACTTCACGCATATTATTTTAGAGAGCTTTAAGCATAACACTAAGCAAGTAGTTACCTAAAAAAAAATAAAATAGAAGCCTAATGAAAAGCTACTTTAAAAAAGAAGAAAAATTGTTCCCCATAAAAGGAACGGAGCATTTTTATGCCTACCGATGGTTTTTTATACCTTTTTTAATCGTTTGGTTACATAATTTTGAAGTCTTAACCTATGGAGGAGGAATGGATGGACCTACTAACTACTTTTTACTACTAATTAGCAGTATACTTTGTTTACAGGTATATTTACTTACAATCCGTACAGGCCCTAAGTGGCAACAATATTTTTATAAAATAGGTCTATTTTTGGTTAGTGTAAATATTCTTTTAGGCTTTTTTAACAAATATAGCGAAAGAGACGATGTTTGGTTTAATGAACAAGATGAAATTAATATTAGAAAATTAGATGAACACTATTTAAGCGGTTTAAAATTATTAGATACTAATAAAGCATTTGTGGTGGGTAAATTTAAAAAAAGAATAAGGCCACTTGCTGGGCCAAGTGGTATTAAACATCATAATTACACATTTGATCAACAAGATAGTATTTACAAAGAATATCTCATACCTTCTGATTTTACAGAATATTGTATTTTGTTAAATAAGACAGAAAGTTATACTCCGAAAATGATAATTTCAAATTATTATGACTGGCAATATCCTGATTATAATATATATATATATATGAATGGTTTGGAATGTTCTCAAACAGCCTATCAACCCGAAAAAGGTGATGAAACACATTGTTTTACAGAATTTGGAGAAAAAGGAAGACCTCGAAATTTTCAATCTATCGGTTATGTTTTTAAAGCTTCAGGAGGTTGGCCTGTATTTAAAGAGCGTTTACAAAAATACCATTTGGCTATTCAAGATTTTTTTTTCCCAACCTACGTCCGTAGAGATTTAATTAACGACCCCTATTTTTTAATAGAGAAAGGAAAATTTAAAGAGGCTAAAGCTGGTTTAAGTAACTTGCCAGAAGAACGCAGATTATTCTGTGAAGCAAAATTAAAAGCTTTGGACAAGTGGTGATATTATGAAAAGATACTTTAAAAAAGAAGAAAAATTGTTCCCCATAAAAGGAACGGAGTATTTTTATGCCTACCGATGGGTTTTTATACCTTTTTTAATCGTTGGTTACATAATTTTGAAGTTTTAACCTTTTAAGCAAAAAACAATGGAAATAGAGATTGAAGATCTTACCTACAAAGTTGAAGGCTGGAATAATAGTAAAGTTTTTAAGAAGGCAGACTCTTTAGAAATTATGAAACAGGTATTAAAATACTATAACGAATTAAAAAGTATTCTAAATGCAGGCGATACCTTAGAATGGAAAAAGCGAATTAGTAAGAAAAGAAATTTGGAAAATTTCCTATGAAAAAGAATCAAATTTTGATGAAAATTGGAAAAGTATTTTAACCGAGATAAAAGAAGAATCTAAAGGAAATATGTTACCAATTGAAGATTATGAACTAAAATTCTATACAAACGCCAGAATTGTATCATTAGAACGAAGGGAAACTGATTTCTTTGAAGATATTGAAGTAAATATCAAAGGTTGGAATGCTTTAATATTTAATGATGAAGGTTCTATATATGCAATAGGAACTAAATTACATATGCCTGCAGGTAGTGATACTTTTGAAATAATAAGATAACACTAAATTAAAGCTTTTAAAAATAATTAGTCTATAAACATGATTTCATTTGGTCTACCTCAATCCCCAGATTATATAACCTATCTAATTTATGGAATACTGATCGCATTTTCTTTATTGCTTTTAAAAAAAATAAGAAAAAGCAAAGATCAAAAAAAAGGATACAGTATTCTTTTATTTTATCTTTTGACAGGTGTTCCTTTTTGTTATATGTTCATAGGATTAACATTTGGAGCCACCCATGCATTATATGGTGTAATAACTTACCCAAAATATGACGCTACGATAGTAGATAGTGTATCTAAATTCTATAAAAGAAGTAATACAGGAAACAAGATTTACTTTAATTATGCAATTCTTGAGTTAGAGGATAAAACAGGTAATATAATCCGTATCGATAGTAACGAGGGAACAAGTGAAGAAATAATCAAAGGAAAGTCTGCAAGTATTTTCTATAAAGATGGTATTATTATAAAAAAATCATTTTGGTCTATTGTATTGTTCATCGGAACTATTTTAGTTTCTATGCTTATGACTATTGGTTTAAGCTTTTCATTTTACAATAAAATAGAGTAAGAAAATCAAAAATTGAAAGGTATCGATGCTTACATAAAGATCTAAAATACGCGTAAGTATAATGATGATAGTACCAACAATGACATGGATAACAAAAAACTATAGGAGCCAAAATATTTTAACTAATTATAAAATAATATTTCATATTAATTTTGGGAACAAATACAAAATCAACAATAATTAAAGGTTTAAAAACGATTGTTTTTCTTGCTTTAGGTCTATTTTTAATAGACACTCTTGGTATTATTTTAGGCATGTTATGCTTATTTCTAATAACTATTTTATTTATTCTAATACCTTCAAAACAAGATAAAAATATAAGAAGATTAAAAAAAGAGCTTCCAATAACAAGAATAAAAGATTTAAAAACTGGACTTGTAAAAATTGAGGGCACTGTAGAAGCCATTACACCATTAATTTCAAAGTTAACAGAAAAAAAATGTATAGCATATACCTACAAAGTTGAGTCCGTTAGATATATTAGATCTGGTGGAATTGGCAAGTCTACTTCAAGCTTTTCTACAATAGAGAATAATTTATATTGTGATAAATTTATAATAAAAGACGAAACTGGTTCTGTTGAAGTTTCTTCCCAAAATATAATTATTGATTGTTTAACAAACCTTGTTGTAAAGAGAGAGATCAATAAAAGATTTTCGGAACAACGATTAAAAAACAAGGTAAAAGTAATATTAATCGGTTTTTGTAATAAAGACAATATAATAGAAGAGGATAAGGCTACAAATACATTTCTGCTATACAAGTTAAAAAAGGGCCGCCATTAAGAGATTATAAGATAATAAGTTTGAAAATAAAATTAATTCCCCGCTGGCGCTTATTTGTAACGAGTGCAATACCGAGTATGCTCTACAAACAGAAATAAACAATATAAGTTATCTAAATATTTAGATAGCTTGTATTGTTTTTAACTTATAATTAGAAATCATAATCCAATAGCAGCTTATTCTGCTTAGTTTGTCACGGTGTATTGGATAAATGTATTGACAAGGCAAGAGTATTTCAATTTTCTAATAAAAAGTATAGATTATTGCATAAAATAAAAAAAAATGTAATTATTTGTATATTGCTTTTCGAAAAAAAAGATTTTAAAAAGTCTAAAAAAGGAAAAGGGATAAGTAAAAATCTGGAAAACCATTACCCTCGGAAAAATTTAAAATTCTTAAAGAATTTACTTATTTTAAAGAAATCCAAGTTTAAATCATAAGTTCCAAACCAATATTAAAAATAGATGGAGCTAGCCCCACCTATTTTAGGCTCAATATTTATATTCGTTTTGGATGAAACATTACAAACAATTGACCTTGTTACAAAGGTATCAAATCTCTACATTATTACAGACCGGAATTACTATTACACAACTAGCAAAAATTATTGGTATTAATAAAAGTACTGTATCAAGAGAATTAAAAAGGAATACTCCCAGTAGAGGTCGTACAGCTGGCATTTACATTGCAAAATACCCGCAATATAAAGCGATTAATAGACATTGCCTAAAACAAAAATGAATCGCCTTAACTGATGAACTTAAAAAACGAATAGCCGATTTAATGGAACATGAGAAGTGGAGTCCTAAATTATCATTTGCTGGTGTGATTTTAGATTTAAAAGCTTCAGTTAAGGTTTCTATTGAAAAAAGATTCAGAACCATTATTTGAAGAATCAGCAGATACTAGTAAACAATTTGTAATAATGGATGCTTATGAACATGTTTTTGACACTAAAATAGCATTAATTTCCAGCTAATAAATTTTAAATGATAACAATGATAAAAAATATTTTAATTTATATCTCACTATTTATAAATATAGTTTCTTGTGCTCAAGAAAAAAAAGAAAACACTATTATGGCAACAACAAATATTAAGGAAAAAGATATCTATGACCTTTATAAAACAGTAGAATACTATGATAATGAAATTCATTATGGAATAATACTATCCAGTTCTAATTGTAATTTTGAAATATTAATAAATGATGTAAAAGTACTTTTCTATCATGATGTAGCAGTTGGACAAGTAGCAAATGGACTTTACACACCAATTAACCAAGCTATATATAATAGAGGTAAACAAAAAATAGAAATAAGACTATATCCTGGCTTAAATAAAAAAACAAACAAACCAGAACAAGAATTAGGTAATTCTCATTTAAGTATTGATATAGTGGCCAATACTCTAAAAGATGGGCAATCTACAGATGAAGAAACTATATTCTCTTGGCAAGCACCAACAGACCCCAGAAAAAACAGAAAAGATAATATACCGTGGTTTAGCCATCCAGAAATGCCTTATTATGAAGAAAACACTAGTTTCATAGCAGAGGTACCATATACCGTTTCAAAATTAGAAAACTCTCAAGTATTAATTACTAAAGATAACGATAGCTTAAAAGAATTAACCAAAGAGGTCTTCCTTTTTTATTCTGAGATGAAAACTATTTATCAGAAAAAAGATAAAGCAAAACTGGCAGAAAAAGTATACGAAAAAGAAAAAGTAATAGCTCAACAATTATATCTTACCAAAGATGGGATACAGAATAGATGGGATGATGATTATTTAGTGAATTTTGACTCAAAAAAAAGAAAAGATTTTATAATGGAGCCTATTGAAAACTACAAGTTGGTGTTTTATGGTAATGGTCGGTTAGTTACTCTAGAACGTATTGAACAAAAATACCGTGGAGAATCAGCTTTAATGTCAAGTTATGAAGAAGATGGAGATGAGTATAATAGTCACTATGATATACTATTGCATCGTCCTAAACGCAATGTTAAATTAGAAATTAGATAGTATATTTCATTTACTGTGAATAAGACAAAATAAAAATTAGTGAAAAAGCCTATTAAATATAAAATTGGATTATTACCAACAGGATTAGTAATGGTTAGAGGAAAATTAAAGACTATTGACACTATTACTTCTCCTATATCAAAATCCAAATGCATTGGTTATCATTATTCTGAATTGCTTTATACTCCTTCCAAAACTCGTAAAATCCGTACTTTAGAAGAAAAAAAGGAAAGCTCTGCTTGGAGAGCGTGGAAATCGAAAAATTCAAAATCAAAATGCAACGATTTTTTTATTGAAGATACATCAGGCAAAATTAGAGTTATTGCAAAAGGAATTACTATTGCAATTATTGTGAATCAACATGAAAAAAATATTACGAATGATTCAAAAGATATAGAGTACTTATTACTTGAAGATGATACTGAATATGTATTAGTTGGTAAGGTTACACTTAATGATGAAGGAGAGAAAGTGATTAAAAAAAATAAAAATCAATTTTTCATTTCTGATATTTCATATTATAATTTGACAAATAATAATTTGATCTCTATATTAAAGAAAATTGGTTTTTTAATTTTTATTTTAATTACGAGTTTAATTTTATATGACTTTTTTAAAACGTAATAATGCTTTTTTTAAGTCCTTCTTCATCGTCCTAAAAGAGAAGACCTTTAGAAATGATTAGATAAAAGCAATACTTTACCTATTATTGTTATAATCAAAATTAAAAAATGAGTAAATATAAAAACACTGACCCAACAAAATTACTCAATACACTACCTATTACTCCAATTTCAGATTTAAAGGCAGGTACACTTTATAAAATAAATGGAATTGCAGAAACAGAGAGCAGCATGCTGTCATTGTTAACCAAAAGCAAATGTATAGGCTATACTTTTTATGAAAAAAAATGGGTTTCTAGAAAGCCATTCAAAAATAGTCATTCAGATAAAAAATGGAAAACGCTATCTTCTCAAACAGAATGTAGAGATTTTTACATAAAAGATAAAAGCGGAAAAATAAAAGTCAACGCTTATGATATAAAAATACATCTAAATATTAATGAAAGTAAAAAAAACAATAAAGGAACATATTTAATAGAGAATATACTATTGGCAGATAATACCAACTACATTGTATTAGGTACAGTTAGTAATGGTGATAACAATAGTCTCGAGATATGTAAAAGTCTTGATGGTGCTCCATTGATTATTATGGATGAAAAATTCTATAATATTTATGTACATAAAAACCCATATTTAAGAGTTGGTTGTGCTGTTTTATTAATAGCTATTGCAATCGCTTTTTTTTCTGTTTTTGTTAAGTCTATTTTTTTTTAAAATTCACTACTAGCGCTCATTCAATGTCACTAATTTAAATTTTTATTTGTTTTATTTAAAGTGTTATTTTATTTTTTCAACATTTAATTTTGTGTATTTCAATTATAATCAAACCCTTATCGCATTGATTAAAGCTCCTGTTTTTATTTGGAACGAGTTAAATCAGAATTATTAAGTGAAGAGCTAAAGTAAGAATTTCGAGTATCAAAAAAAGGTACTTTACAAGGATTAGAAAACAAATATTTCACCTTACATTGTTGTTCAAGTGAAATATGCTAAGAAAAAGTATAACTTTAGAAATAGAGAACTTTTTTAATTTTATAGTAAAGACAAACACTTCTAATAAATCCACGAAAAGTGCGTTTGTTCAAGCTCGTAAAAAAATTAAACTAGAAGTATTTAAGCATCTATATGATAGCTTGCTCAATGAGTTTTATACTGACAATGATCGAGTAATGAAAAGGTGTCAAGGCTTTAGGCTTTTAGCTGTAGATGGTTCAAGAATTACTTTGCTCTCAACTAGCGTTAGTTTGTAACGAGTGACGGACCAATTAAGTTTAACAAATAACAAAAGCTACCTATTCAAATAGGTCGTTTTTTTCAAGACATGAATTGTAAGCCTAAATTTTAAAATCCAACAGCTTTATATTTTGCTTCGTTAACTACAGTATATTGGATACATGCATTTATAAGGCAAGACTATTACAGAAAATAATAAAAAGATATAATTATTTGTATATTGCTCTACTCCTACTCCGCGCGTATTATTTTATAGACCTTTAAATAAGGTATAATTGCATTAGAGGCTTTTAAAAATTGATACGAATGGTTTATTAGCATAACATAAACGACAATCGTTACAAACGCATGCCAACGGGGGAAATATCCATAATGATATAAAATTGGTAGAAAAGGACGATAAGGGTAGAATAAACAAGTATTGCAGGTCATTATCAAGTTATTGACAGAGTTATATAAAAATTAAGTCCAATAGAATTTTATTAAATAAAATGATAAAAAAAACAATATTACTACTATTTATAATCATGAGTGTTTCGTATTGTAATTCACAAAATAAAAACAATGCTGAAATGGATAAAATAATAAATGAAATAGCTAGTCAATTAGTAACATTTAAAGACAAGCCTAGTTATCATGCTAGTATAAACACAAGTGCCTGTAGTTTTGAGTTTTTAGTTAACGACATGCCTGTTTTAAGCTACTATAATAAAGGAGGTATTGCTACTAGCGTCCCTATAAATCCTCAAATATTAAAAAGTGGCATACAAACATTTACAATAAAATTATATCCCGGTTATTACAAGGAAAATAAACAACTAATACAAGCAGATAGCCTAACAAAAGATACTAAGTTCAATTTAAGTTTTAGTCATAAAGATTGGAGTAATTTAGGAGAAGAATCAAAAATTGATTTTGAATTTTCGTTACCTCATACAATAACGGAATCAGGAATTAAAGAATTTAAATTAGCAGGTAGCCCATACTTTGAATATGAAGGAACATTTAATGCAGATGTACCGTATTCTCTAAAAGGTTGGAAAGAAAGTGTTGACTTAACTCAAGAAAACCAAGAAGATTTAGAAATCGAGGTTGTTAATGCGTACATGGAACTTAGAAATAAATTTCAAGATAAGAATATTAAAGATATAATTGTCTTTAATAAAGTTAAATTAATCGAAAGACTGCAGTCTATTTACAGCAGCGAAAAAAATGATGTTTTGGAAGTTATAGACGATTATTCCGAGAATTTTGATAATTCTTTATTTCATTTAAAACCAATAGAGAATTATAAACTCTATTTTTTTGGCGATGGAAAAACCGTTTGCCTATTAAGAACTGATTTAAAAAACAAAAGAGAACCAGTGATTCGAATTGGTTATACAAATGAAAAAGGTAAAAAACGACTATCTTTTTATGGATTTACTTTTCATAGACCCGTAAAAAGAGGTCCACTAGTCCCTATAAGATAACCTATGATAGTTCTGTTTAATATTAAAAGAAAAATCTGGATAATCTCAACAATTCTCTTTAATCTGTTTTGGTCTTTTTTATACTTCAAACAATTATTTTATCCAGATAGTCTCGATTATATAATCAACTTATCTGCAATTGCTTTACTTCCATTTATTTATTTATTTTGTGGCTGTACTATCCGTATTAACTATTCCCGTTGATCGTTCTAAAATATTAACATCGCCTGGCATGATTTGGGCTCTGATTTATACTTTTGGACTGTTTGTTTTATTTGGTACAATAGGAAAATACAATTACATCGTTCTTCTTTTTGTTGTCATTACAGAACCTTTAAAGGTTAAATTTATAGATAATGCTTCTATAAAACATTTGAAAACTAAATATATATCTCTGGCTCTTATTTGTTTTTTACTATTATCTATTTGTACATTACTTCCTAAAATGAATGCTCCTTCTAATGCTACAGCCATGTGGATGGGAGGATTTTATTTTTTAATACTCCTGTTTTTAGACTTGTTTTTTTATAAATTAGTTAATAAAAAGGTATCATAACCTATGCGGGCTTCCCAAAGCCTTTATACCAAAGTGCAGTTCCTACCCCCGAGGCAACACTGGAACAATAAGGCACAATGACCATTTGTTATCATATATGTTTTTATAAAGAAGCTACACGATAGATAGCTTCCCAGCCAGTGATTGTTTGCAATGTATGTTATACCCAAATCCTTCGAAGCAGTAAAGTTATCGATACATTTAGATAGCTTTTGTGTTTATAAGGTATAAGAATAAATCTTAAATTTGATAATCCAACAGCAGCATATTTTGTTTAGTCTGCAACAGTAAATTGGATAGAAGTATTTACAAGGCAAGACTATTGTAGCAAACAAAAAAGCTTAGAATTATCTACTTAATTCCTGGAATACTCTTTACAAATCATGCTATAAAAGCAATTAAAAACTACTACACTCATCACTTAATGATTGCATTGTTTGAAAATTGGTATAGTTTTTAGTACTTTTTACGATTAAATAGCGTCTTAATCTTAGAAGCAATGACTTTACACGTATAATATGATAAAATTTAAGTACTCCAGTATATTTGTATTGTTAATCCTTCTCTCTTGTAAGTTTGAAGAACAAAATAAATTAGGTATGTACTATGAACAAACAAGTCCCCCTAATATAAAAGAGTATTCTTTTTATTATGAGTTTAATATGCCTTTTGAAATTCTCCTAAATGATGTTATCATAGAGAAAAATATACAACTAGGAATGGATGGTCCTACGCAACTAAATCAGTTTATTCTTCAAAATGGCGAACAAAAACTAAAAATAAGACTCACACATCCGTTTGCAAAAAATGGCGGAAAAATAAAACCACAAGACCTTACCTTTATAAATGATAGACTTGGCATATATCTTAAAGACCAAAATATCAACAATGGAAAATTACAGTTAATAAAAGCATTAGAATTTCAAACGATTACTCACGTATTCCTTACTTAGATGGTGAATGGAATTTTAATGCAAAGGTTCCTTTCCAACTTATCGGATGGAAAAATTCAGAAGATTTAAGGACTATTGATCATAAAGAATTAGAAAAAAAAGTCTTGGCTAAATTTACAGAGTTAAGAGCGCTATTAAATTCAGGAAATTCTAAAGGTTTTATGAAACAATTAGAATTTAGAAATAGTGAATTTTACAAGGCTAATTATTTTAACTCATCTCAAATATTAGCTTACGAAGCTAATTTAACGGCTACATTTAATGGTTTTAAAAACAAGATGTTACCTATAGAACACTACACAATGCGAATCTTAGGTGATGGTAAAGTTGTCTCACTAGAAAGAATTGGAACATATGAAGGTCAAGGTGTTTTAATTGCAGAAAATAAAGACACCAAAAAGTTATATAAAAATTATATTTTATTACATATACCACCTGGCCAAAACGATTTTGAAATTGTCCGTATCAATCCTTTAATTACTTCATTTTAATAAACATTAAATTACGCAACTCTATTTAAGTTAGAGTTTTAATTAATACAATAGCTTAGGTAAAAAATAGTAAATATGGATATCTTTACTCCTATCTATCTACTAGTAGTAAAAAATATAAAGTAAATGCAAAAGAGTAGGAATCAACTATTGTTCTAAAGAAAATTAAAAGCGCAGTCCAAAAAAGCAACAACTACATATAATAGTGTTTCTAAGCATTTATAATTATATAATCCTAAAGGACCTACTCCTCCACTCAGCAAAGCCTTAAATAAGGGTGTTTTAGATTAATAATTCAATTTTGAGCCACCAAACATAGCCTTTGTTTTAGGTTGCACTAGTATTGTCATGGTTAGAATCACAAACAAATGATGCCACATTACAGAGATCTAATAAAATAAAACCGATTAGATTTACTACTAGACCTCTATATTGGTATAGGTTTAAAACCTTTAATACTATGTTTCTTGGCACTGGAAAGATGATTGATTGGATCTTAGAGGTAATTAAATATGTAAAGAATTCCGATATATATATTATATTTGAGTGTTTTGTCGCTGTTAAAACTGACTTATAATTATACTATAATAACAGAGGTGGCTTTGATTAAAAAGTAGGGTAAAAAACAGAATTTAAGGCTGGAATTGCTTTAAAAGTAAGTGCTAGTATTCAAGGATACTGTTTTGTTACCTCCGTAGCGACTGGTAGTATTACAGATGCTGTAGAAGTAGAAGAATGGAAAGTTAAAGATAGACTTAACGGTAAACAGTATAGGCAATCTTCAGTAGCTTTTAATGGCGCAGTATTAACGTTTGATAAATTAATATCAAAAAATAAAGTAGATAATGATACAACAAAAACTTTTCAAATTATGGATAAAGATGATTCAATTTTTAAATCTAGAAAATCCTACTTGGAGGGTAACTAAAAGAAAACATGGTGTTTTAATTATTGCTGTTTTTTGCCTTTTACTCCAAAATTGTAGTTCTCAAACTTCAAAAAATATAGGTGATGGTGTATTTGATTTAGATTCTATAGATTTTACAATACCGTTAGATACATTGGCTGCTAAAATACCATACAATATTAGTGGACCTTTAGAAGACGGTCATTATGATAAAGAATTGCAAAAGACTGTTATTACAGATACTTTTGCTTATCAACGTAAAATAAAAGGACTTAATAGTTATAAAGACGAATCGAATGGACGGATATTCTATTTTTTAAATAAAAGTTTTAAAGTAGATAGAGTAGATTTTTTTTTAGATAGAGATAAAAATTTCGTTGCTTTTAGTTTTTTTGAATCAAGTGAAACACCTTACGATTATATTCTAACTAGTTTAAAAACTAAATATGGAAAATATGACGTTGTAACAGGAGAAGAAAATAAGGTATACGCATATTATGGTGGTGAAGAATATAAATGGGAAACAGATAATAGAGTTATAAAATTAGTGAGAACAATAAAAAAATCTGGAGGTACTTATACTTGTAATATTTCAGTAGTGAAAAGTGATGTGGATTTGACAAAATTTCCGGTTGATAAAATTTTAAGTTTATAATTAAAAACTAATAAAACTTAAAATGCTAATTATCTAACTACAAGGCTACGCGTAAAACAAATAAGGAAAAAGACTCTAACAGTTCAGTTTATAAACCAAATATTGGAATATGTAAAGTAGTAATGTCAATGTTTTTCCAACTGAGCTATTTGTGGTAGAAAACAATAACACTTATTTTTATGATAGAATATTAGAATTGCTTGGTGCAAAACGAAGGGTATATAATATTGAATATATGCAACGTTTTGAAAAATAAAATTATTCTACGTATCAAGATTAGATAAATACAAATACTAATCTCACAACCTTATCCTTACACGTTATCATTTTTTTTATCTAAGCGCATTATATCTAAATCCACTCCATACATAATTGAATGTCAACCTATTAATAGTAAACAAACACTACCAAATACGCTTTTAAACGATTAAATATACGTTTTAGCGAATATATTTGTCAACGCTCTACGATCTCTATAGATTTAAAGTATGCCAATAATGGCTTTTAAATTTATTAAATATTTTTTATTATGGCTTTCAAAGCAAAACTTAAAGTAGGTGGACAAGAGTACAACGTGTTAAATTCGTCTTACGAATTACACCAAGAAACTGACGCTACAGGAAGACCTTCTTCTATCACAAGAGGAGGTAAAATTAAATTAACTGTAGAGTCTACTGCAGATACTAGTCTTTCTGACTGGATGTTTAACAACTTCGAGCGTAGAGATGGATCTATCGTCTTCTTAAAAAGAGATAGCGAATCTACTTCTAAAGAATTAAAATTCACAGAAGGTTACATGGTTAAGTATTATGAAAACTTTGATTCAACTGGAAAAAACCCAATGTCTGAGTCTTTTATAATTTCTGCTAAAGGAATTGGAATTGGTAATGGAGAACATGTTAATGACTGGGTTTAAGTTAAACTCTTTTTATTATCATTATGTATTACTAAAGGGAGAGCTCATGGCTACTCCCTTTGTTTTTTCCTTTATTCATTTTAACCCACTTAATTATGTCATTTTTAGCAAAACTAAATATTGATGATGACCAAATGAATGTTTTAGAATGCTCCTTTGGGTTTCACCAAGGCGCTGATAATACAGGTCGACCATCACAAAAGCCTCGAGGAGGACAAATAACTATTCTTATAGAATCCACAAATAAAACAGACTTTTTAGAGTGGATGATTTCTAGTAATATGACCAAAAATGGTAGTATTGTCTTTTATAAACGAGATAATCTATCTAGTCTTAAAACCGTAGATTTTAGCGAAGCCTACTGTTTGGACTATGTCGAAGATTTTGATGCTATTGGATCACAACCCTTAAAAACGCGTGTTGTAATTTCTGCTAAAGAAGTCAGTATAAAAGGGACAACCTATACAAATAACTGGCCAGCAAAAATGTAATATTTAGGACGTCCCTATTTAACCTTTTATCAGATATCTAATTACTAGACAGTGCTTAATACTATTGTTTTTTTTATAAATAATACCATTTGTTGTGCTGCAATTTGGTTATACATTATACCGTGATTACTTCAATTTTTTACTAAAAATGTACCATATATTGATAACCACTGTACTTTAAAACAAATTTGTGTCTTACCTATATAGACTATTACATATCATATTTCAACCTCGTTTTAATAATATAATAAGACTATGGCATTACAAAGCAACACGACTATATTTATATCAGGATCAGAAATTACAGCTTTTAAATCGATAGAGCTTCATCAAAGTATCGATGCCCATCACAGACTAGAACTTGTCTGCCGTATGGACGTTTTAGAAAATCTAACTCAAGCCCTTGGAGAATCTAGTAAAAATTATTTAGGCGAAACTATAACCATTCAAACAGCTGCATTAGATACGTTTAGTGGTTACAAAGCTTTAGAATTTAAAGGTATTGTATCACAAATAACAACCGTAAAAGGACATGAAGCAAGCACTGGTGATGAAGTCGTAATTACAGCATTAAGCCCGACTTTTATTGCCGACGATGGGCCACATTATGCCTCTTATAATGATGTATCACTGTCAGAAATACTAGAGCTAACCTTTAGCGACTATGATAAGTCTAAATTAGAAGTACGCATACAACCTAATAACACCTCCCCCCTACACTACTCTGTTCAAAATGGAGAAAGTGCTTATGCCTACGCTAGTCGATTAGCTGCACAATATGGCGAATGGTTTTATTATAATGGCTCTAAACTTATATTTGGACAACCAGAAACTGAAGAATTAGCATTGACTTACGGTTTTGATCTTAAACAATATGATTTGAACCTGTCACCACAATCCCATAATTACAAATTTTATGCAAACGACTATCTTTTAAACGATGTACACGAAAAAGATGCTAAAGACATTAGTTCTGGTGCCAGTGGTTATAGTGGTTTTGTCTCTAGTAAAGCAAATACAATCTATAATAAGCAAACCAAAGTATGGCATAATATATATAATGATCCGCAAGCAAAACAACGATTAGATACGAGTATAGAATTACAGAAAAAAGCTATAGAAATACAGCAAGTAAAACTTAACGGCGTTAGTGATAACCCTGGAGTCAAACTAGGAAATATTGTAAACATAGAAGGTGCTAATTACAGAATTACAAGTATCACGCATAGCAACAGAGAAAATGGAGATTACGAAAATAGATTTGAAGCCATAACAGCCGATTTTGATGCCTATCCTAATACCAACATTAATGCATTTCCTAAAAGTGACACGCAAACCGCTGTAGTTATGGAAAATGCAGATCCAGAAGGATTTGGTAGAATACGTGTACAAATGCCTTGGCAAAAAATAACAGGAGAAATGACCCCCTGGATACGGATAGTAACACCACACGCAGGGGGTGACAAAGGGTTTCACTTTATTCCAGAAATTAATGAAGAAGTTTTAGTTGGATTTGAAGGAGGTAATGCAGAGCATCCCTACATGCTAGGTAGTTTATATAATGGTGGTGGCAAAGCCACTGCTTTTCAGAGTGATACTAATGATATTAAAGCTATAAAAACCCGAAGCGGGCACACCTTTGAGCTTAATGATGCCAATGGTTCAGAGAGTATTACTATTACAGACATGAATGGTAATATTATAACTATAGATACGGCCAATAATAACATTACTGTTTCAGCATTAGAAAACATGACGCTGAATGCCAAAAATATGCAGATAAATGTTGAAGAAAATCTAGATGTTTCAGTAGGTAAAAATAAAACGGAATCGATTAATGAAAACTCCTTTATTATGGCTAATAATGAAGAAAAACAGGTTGGTGAAGAAATTAAAGTGATTAGTTCCACCTATAAGCAAGAAGCACAAGAAATTACTACAGATGCCAGCGGAGAGATAAAAACCAATGCAGGTGGAAAAATCAGTATTTCAAGTGCCGAAACTGTAGAATATGGAGAATAATCTAAAAAATGTAAAACTATGCCTATAGGATTAACAGCAACACCTGTTGGACAATCAGCTTCCAGAAATATTTTTAGTGGATTAAATGTGAGTACAGCAAAAGTAAATGTTGGTAACGCTGACTATGAAGAATATATTCCAGAAGATCATGTAAACGTCACAGTGGGTATTTTCTTTGATGGGACATTAAACAACAGAAAAAACACAGAAGCAAGATTAGAATATGAGAAAAAAGTTAAGGGCAAATCCTATAATAAAAAACTTGCTGATTCCTACAATAAAGATAAATGGTACAGCTCTAAACAATCTGGAAGTTATAACAACGATTTTTCTAATGTTTCTAGAATGGAACCAGCGTATGAAAAAATTGAAGATGAAAAACTCATCCAATTATCGTTATATATAGAAGGTATCGGTACAGAGGATCTTGAAGATGATGGTACTTGGGGGAAATCTATGGGTAAAGGCGCTACTGGTGTTAAAGGAAAAGTGAAAAAAGGATGCGAAATGATTGCGGCATTTTTAGAAGAGGCAGGAATTAAAAAAATAAACAGATTACAAATAGACAGTTATGGCTTTAGTAGAGGTGCTGCAGCTGCAAGACATTTTATTTTTGAAATTAATCAAAAAAAAGGAGAAAATAAGGAGATAGATAATGGACTTGGATTGTTTGAATATCTTGGAGATAAATATGCAGAAGATGGTGGTGTATTAGGCGAAGAATTAGCAAATAAAAAACTTACTCCTAAATTAAAAACTACAGTCCGTTTTGTTGGGTTGTATGATACTGTTGCTTCTTTTGGAATGAAACACACAAATGATACTGCTCAATTACATTTAGATGCCATTTCTAAAGCAAGTTTCACATTTCAACTTGCTGCTGCAGACGAACATCGCGATAATTTTAGATTAACAAATATAAAAAAAGCCCGCCAAGGCGTACAAAAGTTTTTACCTGGTGTACATTCCGATATTGGTGGCGGATATACCGATAAAGCAGACGAAGAAGTTACTTTAGATTATGCCACAATCAATTACATAGACAAAATGAAAGTTGAGCGTCAAAATTTAATAGATCTGGGTTGGTATTTACCAGGACAAATTAAGATAAATAACTATTGGGGCTCACTACGTGCCGAAAGAAAAGGAATATCTAATAAATACAGCCATATACCATTACATGTTATGGTTGAGTATTCACTAAAAAAGGTAGTAAAATATGATTTCTCACTAATTAATGAAGATTTTCCTATAAAAAATGAAGATGGCAAAAAGGTAAAACTTACCGATGTCAAACAACGTATTGATGCTTATGTAAAAGGCGAAAAAGAAGCCATTACGTTTAATACACCAGCAGATAAAATGATGCTTAAAACTTTAAGAAACGAGTATTTTCATTTCTCTGCACATTATAATGATAGAGTTTTAGGTTTAATAGCTCCTATGTCTCCAAATAGAGAAAACGGAGTAAGGACTAGAGTTATACAAGACGGTTAAAATGAGAAAATTAAAGATTATTTTGGTAGTAGGTTTTATTAGTTTAATTACTTTAAACTGTAAAAATAAAACAACATCCACTAATACGCATACAATGAATTTAGATAAAAAGGAAAATAAATTCGACTGGCTACCAACAGAATGTGCTCCTAAGGCATATCCAATTAGAATACATAATGGTACATTCTCTTTAAATGGAGAATTAATAGCAAATATACCAAGCGGTGGTCGTACCGTTAAAAATGGTTGGGGAGAATTAGGTTCTACCTATATTGTTGGAGAAGATTTTAAAGTAGTACCCGACTATCTAGATATTACTTGGATGTCTTATGCTGAAAACACATTTTACAAAGGAAGTTTTAAATTACCTTACAATAAAATGCTGGCACTATTTAATATAGGATTTTTAGATAGAAATAATAAACATGCCACTTACACACGAATAGTTTGTGGTATGGCACCAGGAGGTATCGTTTCTATATGGCTTTTAGGCGGAGGCAAAATAACTGAAATAGATCATTTTAAAGCGAATAAAATAGAACTATCAATGGAAGAATTTGTGCCTAATGCTGTAATTAGTCGTGAAGAATATGTAAAAAACAGACTAAATAGTTTAAATGATGAAGCTAAGATTCATCTTCAAACAGAAGGCGTTACTTATGGTTTATGGACAGAATATAGAAAACGCTACAACTGGAAACCAGTATTTAAACTAAAAACAAAAGGCGATTATTTTGAAATTTTTATAGAATATGTTAATGGAGAACGTATTTACACTGTGGCTAATAATCCAGAACTTAAAGACTATAATCCGCTAGCTCTACCTAAATATGCAAAACTATATTGGGAAGATGCAAGCAAAAATATTTACGGAAGTAAATTGTATTTTAATGAAGATGAAGTAAAAAAAGCTTTTGAAACTATAAATAATACCTCAGAAAACAAAACGCTAGACCTGGTATTTGAGGTAGATAAATACAATGGAAAAATGGATATTACTCTAAAAAGTGATTCAGACAGCATTAGTTTAGAAAAAACAAAAACTAAAATTTTTGAAACTACTAAATAAAATGTTTTTAAAAATTCAAATAATAATAGTTTGTTTAGCTTTTCTTAGTTGTAAAAACAAAACAACAGACACAACAAGTGTGATTTTAAATAAAAAAGAACAAAAATTTGATTGGTTACCTACAGAATGTGCTCCAAAAGCTTATCCCATAGAAATAGTAAATGGAACATTCTCTCTTGATAATAAATTTATAGCTAGTATTCCAAGTGGTGGACGTACTGTAAAAAATGGTTGGGGAAAATTAGGCTCCACCTACATTGTTGGAGAAGATTTTAAAGCAGTACCAGACCATCTAGATATCACTTGGATGTCTTATGCGGAAAATAAATTTTATAAAGGAAGCTTTAAATTGCCATACGATAAAATGCTTGCTTTATTTAATGAAACCTTTATAGACAACAACAATGAGCCAGAAAAATACTCAAGAATAGTTTGCGGTATGGCGCCTGGAGGCATCGTTTCTATTTGGCTTTTAGGTGGTGGTAAAATAACTGAAATTGACCATTTTAAAGCTACTGAAACAGATTTAACTATGAAGGAGTTTAATCCTTCAGGAATACAGGACAGAGAAAAATACGTTAAGGATGCGTTAAATAGTTTAACTGATGAAGCCAAAATTCATCTTCAAAAAGAAGGCATTACTTATGGCTTATGGACAGAATATAGAAAACGCTATAATTGGAAACCAATTTTTAAACAAGTTATAGAACAAAATTTTCTTGAAGTATTTATAGACTATGTTAATGGTGAACATATTTTTACCACTGGCGTTAATCCTGAACTTAAAGAATATAATCCGCTAGCTCTACCAAAATACGCAAAATTATATTGGGAAGATGCAAACAAAAATGTATATCGAAGTAAATTGTATTTTAATGAAGATGAAGTAAAAAAAGCATTTAAAACTATCAATAACACTTCAGAAAACAAAAAATTAGACCTTGTGTTTGAAGTTGATAAGTACAATGGAAAAATGGAAATTTCATTAAAAAGTGATACAGAGATTATTAAATTAGAAAAAACAACAATTAAAATTTTTGAAACTACTAAATAATAACATATGCGGATAAAAGAAACACTTCTGATCTTATTATTAACACCTTTTTTTACTTTGGCACAACACCCAAATGGAACTAAAAATAAAGGCGCTAAAAAAAATTCAAAAACTACGGTAACAGTATATAGGACTAGTCTTGAAGTGAAAAATGAAGTTATAGATAGCTCTTTTATCATAGCAGATCATCCTCAAGAATACTACAGTGGTTTCTACAAAGAAAACAAACCATATAACGGCTATTTTAAAGACGATAACCGAGATGTTTTTTGGGTTAACTATTACGAATCAGGACAAAAAACAAAGCACTACTCTTATGATATATTTGATAATTTAAATGAAGAAGAAAAAAAAGAAATCGAATATGGTTATTCTGAAAATTCTAAAACCATATTAAATATCATATCGACTTTTAAAAATGATAAAATTATTGATGGTCAAATTATTGAAAAAATAAAAAATGGATACCTTTCAAAAACATATACTAAAGGGCAATTAATAGCAATAAATATAGATGTCTTTGCTATACATTACTATAACCGACTAACCTTTAAAATTGTTGATGATAAAATAATATCTTCAAATTTTAAAGATCCTATTTCCAAAGTCGTCATTTCTAAAAAAGAAGATAAACTGCTATTTCAATTACTAGCTAAAGGGGTTGTTTTAGCCAGTAATAACATGGATGATTGCACCCAAAATAAACCAAAACCAAATAGCATTATAAGAATTTTCAAAATTAATACCGATGTAGAATGCCTTGTCTTAAGTAATAACAATAAAGATATGGATGACTACAGAGGTAACTTTTCGTTTTTAGAAAATCTAGTATTAAACAACAATCCGTCTTCTTTAAAAGACAAAAATAACAGTGAGCTATTAGAACATTATGTAAAAACTATAGATATCAAAAACAATAATGATCATACCAACACGCTTCTAATGGCTTATATCACTACAGATAAAAATGGAATAATAGTAGATGGTATGTACTGGACTGAAGACTCAAATACCATGGGTACTTACACAGCTTATAAAGCAGGTGAAATAATTACAACCGGTAAAGACAACCTGCAAAACTTTCAAATTATTTTAGAAGACTATTTTAATACGCTATAATGGAAAACATATTATCTCATACTACTGAAATTATAAAGTTAAATGGCGAACGCATGCCGCGTCAATACACTGCAGAGATTAGTCATGAAATAATACAAGGCAATAAGAAGAATAAAACAACTGTAGCTTTAGGTTTTAACCTAACTTATTTAGGGATGACAACCCAAAATATACTAAACTATAGACTAAAGGTAGATTTCCGCTATTTTTTAAATGATAAACTAAGTGCTATTAAAAAGTTGAATAAAGCACAGCAAATTGCAGATACTGTATCCACTATTAATAATATTCTAGAATTTAAACTAACAAAAAACTTCAAACTGATAAAAGTATCCAATACAGATGATATTAGAATACATTGGATGAAAGTCAAAAGAGACATCTTACAAAGGCATCCAGATCTTGAACTTATGACCAAAGATTTTGATTGGCAATTACAAGAAGAAAATATCCAGCAAATATATTTGGACGATAACTTTTATAATTTTTTGTTTTCTAATATTTTTTATCACGAATTTGAGAAAGACAAGCCTTTAGTGGAAGCAAAAATAATATCAAATGGTATTGGTACATTCAATATTCCTATTATTGAAGAAAAAACAATAACTAAACAAGATCGTGCTTTTACAAATGTTACAATAAGTACAATAGCCCAAATTGATGCCGCAAATAAAAAATTTCCCTTAGAAAAACTTAATGCTTTTATTGGTGATTTACCAACTATAGAGGGTAATCATTACGATTTAGACTTTAGTTATAACGGGCAATATAGTGTCGTACCACAACTAGGGTTGGTTACAAATGCAAAATTAAACTATGTCTTTGACATAAAAGATGTGTACAAAAAAACAACCCAAATAACCTTTAACCTAGTAAACAATGAGTAGCAAAATATATGTATTAGACGGTGCTTTGTTAGAGTGTAATGAAGGTTTTGCACCTGCCAAATTATTGGTGACTCAAAACCAAAAAGTAAAAATTCAAGGTAAATTTAAAGCTACGGACATGGATGTTCAAGTACCACAAACTTTTGGGCAATGTAAACTAAAACCCACAAATAGCGGGTATTTACCATGTATTCCTGCTTTACAAAAATGGACAAAAACCACTAGCAAATCAACATTAGGAAGTTCAAAAAAATGGTTATTTGACGATTCTGAATGTATGTGTGGTACAGGTGGAAAAATAACTATTACAGATCCTACACAACTAAATTTAGCGGGAAGTATAAAAGAAGAGTTTAAAGACATAGCCATGACTATTCCTGGCGCCATGATGGGTAACGATAAAGCACCTAAAGTAATAGAAAGTTATTGGATGGATGAAGCTGGAGATGAAAAAATAGACAAAATTAACTATGGAGAGAAAGCAACTATGTTTGTTAGAACAGAAAATATAGATTTAGGAGAATCCATTACTGTAAAAGTAAATGAAACCAAAGGTAACAAGATAGATAGTAAAAAAGCACAATTTATATATACAGGAACTATACAAGAAAATGGTATAGCCAAATTAGAGTTATTAGATACAAAAGAAGACTGGAGTAAAATCAAAGAATAATACAATATGCCAAGAGATAGAGAATTAATAATGGATATAGAGGTTGCTGGACGCTCTTTTACTAATAAAGAAGAAAAACTATTAGTAACTTCAATAGCGGCAAAACCAATTATTCATTTTAGAAGACATCCTAAATGGATAGAGTATATGAATGGAACTATTGACGGCACAACACCAACAACTAAAGACGATTTATTATATGGTTTTGATTGGCTGGGTGATGAACACTATGATTTTGGTAAAACCAATACTTTAACCGATAGAAAAGGGCGTTATAATTACCTCTTTAATAATGTAAATAATAGTCTTTCAAATCCAAATACAAACTCTGGTAGTAAAATTGAAAAATTAATACATGATAGGAGCTATAACAGTGTAGAAACACTTAGTAGAGCAAAAACAAATTTAAAAAATGTATTTAAACAAGGAGCAAAAACAAACACAATACATAATAAAGAGTATTTTCCAGCATGGATGGCTTTAAAATATAATCAAGAAGTAAAAATATGTTTAGGTCTAAGAAATGAAAACCTTTCTACTGCTCCACAATTTGGAGATAACGATGATACCATACATCTAATACCTGAAACTGGTTATGCAAATGCATTCACAATAAGCCCTAAGCAAATAAAAAAAGCAGACTTAGTATTTGGAAGTGTTGAAATAACTCTTAAATGCATAAAACCTACAAATAAAAATATTAGTATTATTGCTTATCACACAGATGGTTTAACTCCAAAAGAAGCTGATGGTTCTATTAATATACAAACTAAAGGAGCCAAAGTTGGAGAACTTAGAATGATGAAAAACAATGAACATTTTTTCTTAAACATGATCATTGTTAAAGTTAAGCAAAGAAATAATCATTTCAATTCTGGCTTTGGAGCTTTTACAAGCCAAGCAAAAGTAGAAAAGGTATTACAAAGAGGATTAGGCCAAGGTATGATTACTTGTTTTTTCTCTACGGATATAATAGATAAAGATGATAGTGGAAATAGACTAAAAAAATCTACGGATGCTAGTTTAGGAAGCAACGTCGGTAATTATAATAACTACATTAATAACCAATATTTATACAAAAATTATGTTGCCAAGACAGCTACAGATAATACAACCAATGGCACTAGTATTAGCGCAGTAAACTATGCTAATTTTAAGGCTAATAAAGCAGCAGTAAAAACACCTTTTGAAACAAAAAAACAATTTTTATTATTTATGCACGATTATAGTCATACAGTAGGTACGTCTCAAATAAAAGGAGCTGCCGATGACTTAGATACTCCACAAATTAATACTAAAGGGAAATGGGCTAGTATTTTTGATACTGCAGATAAGCAAACACTTATACACGAAACAGCACATACACTTGGTTTACCTCATACTTTTAATATATACACTGATAAAACAAATAAAATTAATTTTTATCCTCTTATTCCCGTAGGAGCTCCTTCCCAGACTATTGATATTTTTATTAGTAGAAAAAAAGCTGTGTATTTTAAAACTCGTCATTCAAATGCGCAGCACCTTTTTATAAAAGGAAGTACGGAAAATATTATGGATTATCCACAAAAAGATCAATGGAATGAGAATAATGTCACACATGCTAGACGTGCAGTTCCAATAGGCCGTGTCGCAAATGCAGCAAATTGTTTGTCCAGACCTACAATATATAGAGCGGGATCTGAAAAAGATTTCTATGAAAAAGGAACTGAAATTCCTAATCTTAAAAAACGTATTTCATTTTGGCAATGGCAATGGCAAATGATGCAAGCAGATGATGAAATAATAACTAGAGAATTAATTACTCAAATAGAGCCTCTTCCATTGAATCCTATAGTACCTTTAAAAACAGAACCTATCACTGCAGAGATTCCGGATATCAAAAAAAAACCTATTAAAATTAACTAATGAAAAATTTATTAACATTCTTAGTAATTAACTTATTTACAATAACTACAGCCGTATCCCAAACAACAGATATAGATGGATCTGACCCTGATATTACAAAATGTGAAGATATAGACTCAATAACCTATTGCTACAACGATAAAAAACAATTATTGAAAAGGATAGATAAGAAAAAACAAAAGATTGAATACTTTACCAATAAAGATATTATTAGAAATAGTTACTTTAGAATGAGTAGTCCTTGGTATGATTATATCGCTTTTAGTTCTAAAATAAAAACAGAGTATATGTACAAAAGAGAGGATGTTCTCAATAGTGATATAGAAAGCTATGGTAAAGGATATTATTTTTACAATTATATAGAGTACGGTACTAGAATTGTTAAAGAATCATTTTTTTATGATTCTGAAACAGGTGAAAAAAATTCATTTAATGCCGAAAGAGACTTAGAACGAATTGAAAAAGAATTTGATTCTATAAACGCCCTCAATCCTCAACCTATAATTGAAAGGGTTATACTATATGATAAACGAGATGATGCTGGTTATCCTTTAGAAAGAAAAACACAGATAGGTAAAAATGTAGAGTTACTTAAAATAAAATATCAACCAAAAACAGAAACATTACAGTATCGTCTATTTTTAAATGGAATCTTAATCAACGAAAACATCTATCAATTTAACGATCAAAATTTAGTATCAAGCCTATTAAGTATTAATTATAATCAAGGAGGAAAGGCTTCTTTAGAAAAAATAAAGTATACTAGAAAAGGATTAGAAGAAGAACGTACATCCTATACATTTTATAACTTTAGCCAAGTTAAAGCATTACGAAAAGACAAAGGAGATGATTGCTTTTTTAAAATATTATTTAATAAAAAACCTGAAAAATATCTAATCTTAAAGCAGGGCGATATTTATACTACAAAATATAACAAAAGAGGAAATCCCACTAGAGTAAATATTGTAAGCCACAAAACGAAAGAAACTAAGCAATATGCTAAGTTTAAATATGATTTAAAAAATAGACTTGTAAAGGAAACTACTTTTAATATTAATGATGAAAAAAGAATATCATCTTATAAATATTAAAATATAAAAAGAATTTTCAATAGCATAGATGGCTAATTAAATAATTACTAGTTCCTTAAACAGAACCTGTAAAAACCGAACCTACTTCTTTAGAGATTCCTGATATCAAAAAAGAACCTATTAAAATTAACTAATGAAAAATATATTAACATTCTGAGTAATTAGCTTATTACTGGGAGTATTCCTGCTTAATTCTCTTGATACTGTACTTTTATTAAAACCAATAATTTTGGATTTGTGTAATAGTTATTCCGGTCTCTAATAATGCAGAGATTTGATACCTTTGTAATGAGGTCAATTACTTGTAATGTTTCATCCAAAACGAATATAAATATTGAGCCTAAAATAGATAAGACTAACGCCATATATTTTAAATATTCATGTTGCACTTATAACTTTAAATTGGAAACTATGAAAAATACAATATTAATAATTACCCTCATTTGTTTATCTATTTCCTTGTATTCTCAAGAAAAGTCCAACGACTCAGTTAATACAAAATCAGATACTATTGTAAAGCATAAAGACGGTAAATGGCAATGGTATTATGATAATGGAAAATTAGGAGAATTAGGGTTTTACAGTAATGGAGAAAAAGACGGAGAATGGAAATGGTATTTTAAAAACGGAGCAATAAAAACGACAGGGAGTTATAAAAATGGCAATCCAGAAGGTGATAGAAAATGGTACTACAGCAACGATAAATTATATTGTAAAGGACAATATAGCAATGGAAAAAGAGATGGCAAATGGGAATGGAACAGCGAAACAGGAGACCAAATACAAAGAATTATAATTAACTTTAATAAAGGTGTTGTTACAGAGTATGTTGTTTTAGATAATAGTGGTAATACAATTTTCAAGCATAACGGCAATAGCACTACGATAGTAAAATTCCAAGAAAGTTATAGTTTTTTGAGCGTTTTTTATTTTTTTATAGAAGAACCTAATGGTTATAACTTATACTTTAATGGAGATGTACTTTATTTTACTAAACAAAAAGACAATGAAGCTCATGGACAAAGCAAAACATATTCTAATGATGGTAAATTGTACTCAATTAGAAACTATAAAAATGGAAAACGACATGGAGAGTTTCAGAGATATGATGAACAAGGTAAATTATCCTCCTCATGTAATTACAAAAATGGTAAAGAAACTGGTGTATGTAAATTATACTATGAAAATGGACAGTTAAAAGAAAAAGGTAGAAAAAAAAATGGTAAATATGTTGGTGAGTGGAAAACATATTCCCAAAATGGGTTATTGAAAGGTTTACGAAAATATCATAAAGATAATGTTACAAGCTTTGATAGCAAAGGCCGAATCGAGCATAAGTTTATATATACCAAGAACAAGAAAGAAAAAAAAGATATAACATATTTTAAAAATGGAAACTTAAAAAAAGTTATATCATTAAAAAATGATAAATTCCATGGAGAAAATAAAGAATATTATGAAAATGGTAATATAAAAGAAATTACACCATATATAAATGGTAAAATTCATGGAGAATGGGTAAAATACAATGAAAATGGGATTTTAACGATAAGAACAATAATAAAAAATGGAGATTATTCAGAAAGCCATATAACAGGTTTTTATCCAAATGGTCAAATAAGTAGAATTGGCTTTAAAAATAAAGGTCCGTACAAATGGTACTTTAAAAATGGACAATTAAAAGAAATAAATAATTATAAAGATGGACAAGAGCATGGCGAAAATAAAAAATATTACGAAAACGGGCAGATAAAATTTGAAGGAAAACATTACGAAGGAGAAAGAGATGGTAAATTTATATGGTATAAAAAAAACGGGGATATAATACTAGCCTCTGAATATAATCACGAGTCAGCATATAGTTTTGGAGAATGGAAATACTTTGGTAATGGACAATTAGAATCGGTAGAACTCTACGAAAGAGACTCCTTAGTAGAATGGAAGTACTATTATAAAACTGGAGAAATAGAAAAACTAAGACAATACCATAAAAAAGGTGTTTTAACTGGAGAATGGAAAGATTATTATAAAAATGGGCAAGTAAGACTTATTGCTTATTATAAAGACGAAATTCCGCAAAACGATTTTAAGTTATATCACGAAAATGGACAACTTTATAAAACTCAAACCTATAAATATCCTAGTAAACTAATGGAAATCATTTCCTGTTTTGATAACCAAGGTAACATATTAGACAGGGGTACACTAAAAAATGGAACAGGTATAGTTAAAGAATACAATAGTAAAGGGCGTCTTATAAATAGTGTAGAATATAAAAATGGATACCCAATAAAAGACAATAGTGTTGATGCAATATGGCTTGATAGCGATAAACTCAATTCATTAGCATGGGAAGTTTATAAAGAAGAAAATAATGTTACAAAACTAAATTTTGCTATTAAATGGATAAAACAATCTATAGATTTAGAAGAAACTTATAACAACACAGATACCTATGCGGCATTATTATATAAAACTGGCAACTATAAGCAAGCAATAATAATTGCTAAAAAAGCAATAAGAATTGCAGAAGAAAACGGCAGAGAAAAAATCAAAACAACAGAAAAACTAATTGAAAAAATAAATTTAAAACTAAAAAATTAACACATACTATTTATCTGTATTTATCAAAAAAGACTCACCTCAAATAACTACAAAAGATAAAGCTCTTCGATATTAATTAAAAGTGTGATAAAATAGATTTCACGATTAAAGATAATAGTAACGGAATTACTAAATCTAAGTTGGAAATATACAAATAGTAAACACAAAAAATATAGACGAGAAAAAAAAAGGTGGTAAAAACTATTCTGTTTTTACCACCCATCTTGACAATTAAAAAATTGTTATAAATTATTTTAGCCTTTAGTCTAGGCTATTAACTACTGGAGAATCAATTTTGTTTAGAGCATTAACGACAATCTCTACTTCTGAACAATTATTCATATTAATAGAAATTTTATCATCAGAAACATTAGAAGAGGTACTATCTAAATTAAAAACAGTATCGCCTTCTGAGAAACTAATCCATGAAGAACTTGTTCCTGGCGCTACATCTATCAATTCAGTTAAATTGTTGTTTGAATCGAAGATTTGTAATGTAAAAACGACAGTTCCGTTATTTATTAGCTTAGATTTTGGATCTTGGTTACTACATGCGACATTAGGTGTAACAGCAGTTGTATTTATTGCTCTCTCATCGGTAGAGTCTTCTAACGAGTCTACAGAACAACTAGATACAGAAAATAATAAACAAATAGCAACTGATAATTTTAATAGGTAATTCATTTTTTTTTAAGTTAAAAACACAAAATAAATGTGCTTGATTTGGGGCTGCAAATGTACAACTTAAATCAACACGAAAAACATCAAATTAAAATAAAACAAACAAATAGACAAACGGTTTGTTTAACCGACAAAATATACTTATTCATCAAAATGTAAGATATAGAATTGGTTAAAATAATTCAGAAAAAGCCAACAGATCAATTGGAAAAAATGAATTGATCTATGATTTTTATTGTGGCTATTTATAAATAAAAACATCTTTTAGTTAATTATTACTTTGCGCATATAAACAGCCCATTATAATTAACTACGATACCACACAACATTCTTAACAAGGATAAATAATTATTTTTTCACCTAAATACTAATCGCATAAAAGATATTAATTAGTTGGACCTATATAATTTTAGGTAAAAATAATTGTTGACAATAAAATTGGTTTGTTTAAAATACTTTTCTAAAAACTCTAAAATAATTGTTGTGAGCCTCAGGACAAATCTATACAGTCTTGCCATACCTTCTAAAATACAATGGAGAGTTTTTTAGTAAAACAAAGAAGTGCAGTATAAATTTGATAGTTGAACTTACTGACCGTTTTTAAAGTCTTATTTATTTTGTTGCATATATTATATGTTACAATGCCGTTTTTGACTGAAATATTCAATAACATTAGCTATGCGTTTACCAAAACAATTTACAAGCTATAATTAGTGTACCCATAGTATTTAGTACACAATCGATAATTAATACTTTTTTTACATTTATTTTTTTGAATAACAAAAGAGTGGTTAATATTCTTGAAAAAGAAAAAACCATTAAAAATAAAAAAAAATATAACGAAAATTTATTTATAAGGTTATCAAAATCCAATCTTAGTATTGATTTAAAATCTCTAGTTAAACCACAAGTATTGCATAAAACATTAAAATTTTGTTTATAATAACAAATAAGATTATGTTCACTAAAAAGTAGATATACTAAACCTAAAAGGAATATAAGAATAAGACTAATATTAGTAATTATATACGCTCTCCTGTCATTTAGCATTCAGCGTTTTTTTTATACCGTTTACATAAATCTGAATGACATCCAATGCCTCAGCTAAATCAGCTCCTTTAAAACCAGAGATGTCTTTAGCTTGAATAGTGTTATTATAAAAAGTCAAATATTTTTCGCTTAATGGCATATAAGACCAATGCCATTTCTCCATATTATAACCTGTTCTCCCCTGTTTTTTAGAAGTATATACTTGCTGAAAACCATAAGTACTAGCATTTTTCACTAACCACAGATATTCTTTTTTCCCTTGTCCTGTTTCAAAATAAGAATTGTTTAGATTATTCAAATCAATATCCGTACCCCAATGATGTCTAGATGTTGAAGGCATTGAGCTGTATTCTAAAATTTTAAGTGCTCGATCTATTGGTTTTAAACTTTTATATTTCAACCATTTTCTCTCCCAAATTGATTTTTGTTCATAAAAATTTCTTGTTCCAGAAATTATTTTCAAATTAATGTTATCCTCTTTTGCGTGATTAAACATTTTAATAAATGAACGATACGCCTCTTTGTTTATATAAAGTGTTTTTGAAGCGTGAATTTTGTCCACCTTTATAAAGGTAGTGTCTTTTTTGTAGTCAAATTTACCCAATATAAAATTGCTATCGTAAGTGTATTCTGGTGTTTTTGTTAAATTATTTAAAACAGAAACATCACTAGTGACATTTCTGTTTTCAACATCTTGCTTAGTGTCTTTACAAGAGTAAATGAGTATAAAAAGTAAAAAAAGTTTTTTCATTTTATTTAGTTCTAAAGTATAGTCCTTTATTCAAACAGTATTTCCCGAAGGTGCTTCATTTTAAATCAATAGTTCTCAATGTGTACGTCATTAATGTGACCTATCACTTTTTTACTAAATTGTGACTCTAAAAAAAAGGATGTATGCTACTCTTATAACTGGCAATAATCATTATCAGAATAGCGTATTTTATTCTGTCAGTGGTTTCTGTTAATTAATATCTTCTTTTTCTATGACTTTCTCATCTAACTCATCTATCTCATCTACCTGGTCCACATCGTCTACTTCATTAATTATTTGTTCAGATCTAGCTTCTTCTTCAATTTGTTCTATTAACTCTTTACCCACCTCAATAGATTGCTCTGCTAAGCTTTGTATAGTTAAATATTGAGAATAAGCAATCCCGCAACCTAATAGAGAGGTTATTAATGCAGCAATAATCAAACCTTTTGGGTGGTTATACTTATAAGCTACGACTAATGCTATTAATGAAAATAAAATTGCGACTATTCCTGATAAATAAGCGTAAATCCCAAAGCAGGGTATAAAAGAAACTAAAAGCGTAATAATCCCTAATACTAATCCTGTAATTCCAAATCCTGTGGTAATTGACTCATACTTCTTTATTTGAGTGTTTTCTGTTGTCATAAATGTTATTTTGTGGTTAATTAGTTATATAATGGCTAAAGTTGCTAAAATCCTGCAAATAAACAATACTTAAAACAACTTTTGTTTTAAGATTAAAAGCAAGAGACCGTAGCTCTAAGTATTTATTGGTAATATGTAAATACAAAACACAAATCTAAGCTTGTGTTTTGTATAGAATTTGTAAACTTTTATATCCAAAGTTGCTATCTATTGTTTTATAATTTAAAATTAAGACCTTTTGGAGTTCCGTTGTTCTATTTTTTTATTGAAAATACATTTACTTAATTTTTAGCCTCTAGCAAGTTCCTCTTATTCTGAGCTATTTGAACCGATATAAGGCTTGTTATCAATAAAAAAAGCGGAATACCCAAAAAAAATGGTATTCCGCTTTTAGCATTTTAAATTTTAATCTAATTATAAATAGTGTCCTATAAATACTATTTTTTCACAAATAGGGAATGTTTTTTAGATTTTGTACCTGTAATTATTATAACATAAGTTCCTGATGTAAGTGTAGAGATATTTAATCTTAACAATGTACTATCCGCTTTTTGATCGAGTAATAGTTTGCCTTGCAAATCATAAACTTTAACAGATACAAGATTTTCATTTTTAGCACTTATAAAAACATGTCCATCTATTGCAGGATTAGGAAAAAGCTTAAGATTAGTATTGGAATCGTCATTAATTTTAGTGGCCTCATTACGCTGGCTACTAAGCAACATATTGCAAGCTGGCGCAGAAGTATCGTTACTAAAGTATAATGTAAAGTTATTAGTTTTGGATACCATTACAAAATTACCATTATCTGATGTTACCCAGTAATCGCCATCTAAATTAGGAATTAAACTATTACTAATAGATAGTTCAGGATTTGCATTTTTAAACTGGAAGGTAATATTAGGTTTTAAATTTATGTACCAATCTGGAATACCGTTATCTGTGTTTATTGAAAATTGATATAAGCCATTGTATTCCGATCTCCAATTGATAGTAAATGTTCTTAAATTACTTAAATCAGGTCCACCACTCCCTAATACATAAACGTTAGAAAATTGTTGATTGTCAAAATTTTCTAAACCATTTTGCGAAGGGGTATTAAAATTACAAGAGTCCGACGGGTTTTGTTCGGTTATTACTGTTAATGTAAATTGCGTTTCGCTAGTAGCTCCCTCATTATCTGTTGCGACAGCTTTAAAAATATAAGTGCCCTCTAAAAGACCATTAAGCTCTTCTGTGTTTGGAGATTGAGAATGTCCCCATTGATATGACGTCGCATTTATTTGCCTAACTAAATTATTATCTATAAATAGTTTTACATTGTCGATAGTACCATCATTATCATTAGCTATAACTTCAATTTGTAAATTATAACCTTCCACTAAACTAATGTCGCTTGTAGGAGATTGAAAGCTGACCGTTGGTGCTTCATTGTTTCCTTCAACAGGAACACAAGGTTCTATATTCCAAACGGGGCAAGATTGAGTTACAAAGCTTTCTGTACCATCACTTATTGGAAAATCTAGAGAACTAGGATTTCTAATATTATCCCAAACGTGAATTTGCTCAGGAGATCCTTGCTTTTTACGAGCGGTTGAAATTTCTGAAGCTCTACCACCAAGGTTAAATGTATTATTGAATATTGCATCTCTGAATCCCGTATTAAAATCAGTACCTCTGTCTAAAAAATCGACTCCAGTATTTATTATGTCAGAGTCATCAAGATTAAACGTGTTTCCGTACACAAAGCCATAGGCACCTTTTAAATCAATAAAGGCATCTGCGCTATTTACTCCTGAAATCCCTTCAGCAGAGAAGGTACAATTTCTTATAATGGTATTCATTGTGCCTTCTTTAATGTCCGCACCTTCTGCTGCTACATTAGGGCCTACAACACAGTTTTGAATAGTATTATCGTTACAAGCCCTTTGGTAAGTATCATGTTGCCCTTTATCTGATCCTACATATAAACCTTCACCAAAACCAGGTTGAGTTCTACCAGTACTGTATATATTACAACCATCCACTACATTATTACTTGAGCCATCACGTAAGTGTATCGCTTCTTCTCCGATATCATGTACAATAAGATTTTGTAATGTGCTATGATTAGAATTATCAAGTACAATACCTTTAGAACCTGTTTTAAATTCTATGTCTTTAATATTCCAATAATCACCTTCAATACTTAAAAGATAGCCATCAGTGTAATCTATTCCTTTAAATACAGGCGGGTTTGTAGCGCTAGCTCCTCTTAGTATAATAGGGTTTGCACTGTTCCCGTTAGCACTACCATAGAGGTAAACATCACGATTAAAAGCACCGACTATTTTGTCTTCAAAATTGTAAGTTCCAGAAGCAATTATAATTTCGTCTCCCGCTTGTGCTGTTTCCATTGCATTTCTAATACAATCTATAGTGTTACATTCTGACGTTGTAGGACCTGTAGTGGTCGTTGTATCCCAGTTTTGGATAATCTCTTTTACAATCTGTCCTGAAGTAGTCAGTTGATCGTTAATTAAACCCGATATACCTTGACCTGCTTGAACAACCGATCCTGTTTCTGGAAATGCTTTGTCACTTAAAGACCAGTTAGCATGACTGATACCTCTTTCTTTTAAAAAAGACATCCATGTGTTAGTATTTTCAAGGTCCGGAGCGCCTTGTCCCGTGTTTAAAATAGTTCCCCACTCGGTAACAAATAAAGCAACATTATTATCTAAAGCAGTCTGTGCTACATTTCTTAAGTTATCATGTGGTGTATAAGCAGCGTAAAAATGTAACGTATACGCGACGTTATTATCAATGATTGGATTTGCAGAAGCGACATCAACTTCTTGTGAGTAATTACTAGTACCGACGATTATTAAATTATCAGGGTCTTTGGAACGTATACCTGCAATTACTTGCTCTGCATAGTTTTTAATGACCGGCCAACTTTGGTTTATAGGTTCATTATAAACTTCGTACATCACATTAGGTGTATCTCCATAAAGATCTGCCATTCTAGTAAAAAAGGCAACAGCTTCATCGGTGTATAACTCTGCTTCGTGAGTATGCCAATCTATTATGACATACATGCCATTAGCAATAGCAGCATCAATTACTTTTCTGATTTTAGTCTCTTGGGCCTCAGGACTGTCAATATAGCCTGTTCCGCCATCCCAATTTTCTTTTACACCCATGGCTATTCTAATAAGAGAGCTATTCCAGTTTTCTGCAAGAAAATCGATAGTTTCTGCATTATAATAGTCGGAGGTATCTCCAGCGTTACTCCAAAAGAGACTGTTTCCTGCAAGACTTGTAATTTCTCCAGATTGGTTAAGAATACGATTTCCGTTAACTTGTAATCGACCATGTCGCTCTACCGGAGTTTGTGCTCTTAAATTTAAGGAAAATAGCGTTAGAACTAAAGGGAGGTACATTAATTTTTTAAAAATTCGTTGTTTTTTTTTCATAATTTTGTTAATTGTTTATTAAGGATAATATTTAAAGGTTATACGTTTTTAACTAACAAATTGGATTATCTAAATATTTTAAAAAAGTTTTCTGGTCTATTGATTAAGACTAGTTAAGACTTTAATGAGGCGTTTATTTTGAGGTTCCCTCCTGAAATTGTATTTACCGCGATTTTATGACTCTCTGCATTGCTAATAGCCTTTATAAAATTAGTTATTACAGTACTATTTTACTCCCTAAAAAATTGTACAAAAACGAATAAGACGACGTCATCACTATTTTATTATCGGTTAACAAAACATTTCAGCATGAGCTATCACTGTTAGTCAGTAGCTTCTAGTGTAAAGTACCTTTTTGGAGGTGAGATTAGTTTTGCACAAATAAACTAGCAGAATTTTAATTTCTGTTTTAATATCTTCCCTTTATATTTTCGATAAATATCATCCCTATCAAAATCATTTGGTTGAATTTAAAGTATTAAAAAAGCCTTATCTATCTGTTGATGAATAAGGCGTAGTTTGTTATTTAAGTTTGTGCTTTCTTTATTAGGAGGTATTGCTTTCTGCTTGCTACTACTCCAAAGATCTAGGTTTATAAATATTCCTGTAGAAATATAGATCGTTTATAATTATTACTAGTTTTTGTTTTTCTTATGGTGTACCTTAGGTAATAATGGTACACCTAATAGCACACCTAAAAAAGTGTGAATTGATTAAATGTAGATTATATTGAAATTGTATTAATAACTCTAAAAAGGCTGTGAAGTATAATAAAACAGAAGGAAACTATATAAAACAAAAAAGCCTCACTATTTCTAGTGAAGCTTTAAGTGAGCCCGACAGGATTCGAACCTGTGACCGCCTCCTTAGAAGGGAGGTGCTCTATCCAGCTGAGCTACGAGCCCGTAGCAATAAAAAAGTCGGGGTGGCAGGATTCGAACCTGCGGCCTCCACGTCCCAAACGTGGCGCGATAACCGGGCTACGCTACACCCCGAATTGGTTATCTAAATATAATTTCTAAAAAATTATAGCGGAGAGACAGGGATTCGAACCCTGGGTAAGTTTTAACACCTACGACGATTTAGCAAACCGTTCCTTTCGGCCACTCAGGCACCTCTCCGATAATGTAATGAACTTAGCATGTTATTGCGGGTGCAAATTTAGGATACTTTATTAAATATCACAACCTTTTTTAAAGTTTTTTTTCAATTTTATTCTGGATATTCAATTCTCAAATGGTAAATATTTGCAAGCTTGCGTTTTAGCACTTTTTTTATCGATTCAATTTCTTTGAAAGTTATGTCTGCATTTAAAAATTGACCATCATCTTTCTGTTTATTTATGATATTTTCCACAAAATTATCGATTTTACTCGAGGTTGGCTCCTTTAAACTTTTAGAAGCTGCTTCTACACTATCGCACATCATTAAGATTGCAGTTTCTTTACTAAATGGTTTTGGACCTGGATATGTAAAATCATTTATGTCTGCGTCCTCATTATTCGCTTTTTCTTTCATGTAAAAATAATACACTTGACTTGTGCCATGGTGAGTTCTTATAAAATCTATAACGCGATCTGGTAAATTATACTTTTTAGCAACCTCTATACCATCAATAACATGATTTATAATAATCTTAGCACTTTCCTTTGGAGATAATTCGTCATGCCTATTAATACCAGATGATTGATTTTCTGTAAAAAAGATTGGTGACTTCATTTTACCTATATCGTGATACAAAGCTCCTACCCTAACTAACATCGCATTGGCATTAATTTCATTAGCTGAAGCTTCTGCTAAATTAGCGACGTTTAAAGAATGATGAAAAGTACCTGGTGCTTTATTAGATAATTCTTTTAATAATTTAGAATTGGTATCAGACAATTCTAATAACGATACATCAGATACTAATCCAAATAGTTTCTCATAAACATATATTAAAGGTTGCACAAATAATGTTGCCAATCCACATAAAACAAAGAGACCAAATGTTTCCCATTTCAAATTATCAATATTAGCCTCATGAATAACAAAAAACGCAAAATAAGCGATGATATACACTAACGTAATTTGTCCTACAGAAATAAATAAATTGGCACGCTTGTATAGTTCAGAAACCGTTAAAATAGTAACAATACCTGCTATAATTTGAAGAAACATATACTCGTAACTATTAGGAACAATGGAACCTAACAAAAGCACTGTAATTACATGGGTAAACAAACCTAGTCTCGCATCAAAAAAAGCTTTTAACACTAAAGGAAGAATTGTTATTGGCACCAAATAAACATATTCAGGATTATAATCAACCACTAATGTTGTCAATAATACCATAATTAGCACATTGAAAAACACAAAGGTCACTTTTGTATTATTTTTATAGATATCCAATCTGTATTTTCTAATAAATAGTAATAGCATTAAAAGAGCCAAGGCTACCAACAAAGTATATGCAAAAATTATCCAGTTATAATTAGATTTACTCCATACCTGCGATTCATACTCCTTTGACAAGGAACTTAAAATTTGATATTTAGAATCGTTTACAACTTCCCCTTTAGAAATAATTAATGTACCTTTATCAATAACACCTCTATGTTTAGAAATTTTATCTAAAGCTTCCTTTAGTACATTTTCAGATAATGCGCTGTTATAAGTTAAATCCGCCTGTATGATATCAAAAAAAAGTGCTGTAAGCTTATTAGAATACCTTTCTAGAGTTGTACTTTTTAGCTCATTCTCAACTTGTTTTTTTATAGTCCCTATCTTCTGAATTTTAGAATACTGAGTTGTTCGTTTTTCAACATTATCTACAAGAAGTACAACTTTATCATCTCCCTTTAAACTGACATCTTCACTTAAAATACCATATTGATAAAACCCTTTTAATATAGCTCCCCCTTTGTTCTTTAATTTTTTATAACTTCTCAAAGTGTCGCTAAAAACTTTATTAAAAGACGCTTCAAAATCATGTTTAACCTTCTCTTTAACTTTTGGTTGACTGTTGAAAAAGTAAGAGGTTTGAGAAGCTATTATAGCTTTTTCATTTAATATTTCGGCATTGGATTTTTGTATAGCAAAATTAAATGGCGCATAAAGATTTTCTGTCTGCCAAGGTTTACCTTTTTCAAAATTATATTTAAACCGTCCACTTTTAGGAAAAATAAAAACTATTAAAAAAGTAGTAACTACAAATAGTAATATTTTGTAAAATTGGGAATGATTTTTATAAATCGTATTAATATAATCTTTCATGCTTAAAACTCGTGTTTTTCAAATGTAACAATTTATAATACTACAATTAACCTATAATATTAAGATTACAGTAAAATTTTCTAAAAAAATTAGTAATTTCGTGCTTTACTAAATTATAGATATTATGAGCAAAGAAGTTGTTATTGTTTCTGCAGCTAGAACACCAATTGGTAGTTTTTTAGGTGCTTTAAGTACTGTTCCTGCTACAAAGTTAGGAGCTATTGCTATAAAAGGAGCTTTAGATAAAATAAATTTAAATCCAGAATTAGTACAAGAAGTATTAATGGGTAATGTTGTACAAGCAGGTACTGGTCAAGCCCCTGCTAGACAAGCTGCTATATACGCTGGAATACCTAATACTGTGCCATGTACCACTATAAATAAAGTATGTGCTTCTGGTATGAAAACCGTTATGCAAGCTGCACAAAGTATTGCTTTAGGTGATGCTGACATAATTGTTGCTGGTGGAATGGAAAACATGAGTATGATCCCTCATTATTTATACGCTAGAACTGGAACTAAATTTGGACCAGGTACCTTAATTGATGGTATGCAAAAAGATGGCTTAGTGGATGCTTACGACCAAAATGCTATGGGAGTTTGTGCTGATGCTTGTGCTACAGAATACAGCTTCTCTAGAGAAGACCAAGATGCTTATGCTATCCAAAGTTATAATAGATCTTCAGCTGCGTGGGAAGCGGGTAAATTTGATAATGAAATTGTTCCTGTTGAAGTACCACAAAGAAGAGGAGAACCTATAATAGTTAGTAAAGATGAAGAGTTTACAAACGTAAAAATGGAAAAAATACCAGCTTTACGTCCTGCTTTTTCAAAAGACGGTACTGTAACCGCTGCCAATGCATCAACGATCAATGATGGTGCGGGTGCAATGGTACTAATGAGTGCTGATAAAGCTAAAGAATTAGGTTTAAAACCTCTTGCCACTATAAAAAGTTATGCTGATGCTGCGCACGAACCTAAATGGTTTACAACTGCACCTTCTAAAGCGTTACCAAAAGCAATAAAAAAGGCTGGTATGTCGATTGACGATATTGACTTTTTTGAATTTAACGAAGCTTTTGCTGTTGTTGGATTAGCTAACATGAAAATATTAGGTTTAAATGATTCTAACGTTAATGTAAATGGTGGTGCTGTTTCTTTAGGTCATCCATTAGGATGTTCTGGTGTTAGAATATTAATCACCTTATTAAATGTGTTAGAACAGAATAATGCTAAAACAGGAGCTGCAGCCATTTGTAATGGTGGTGGTGGTGCCTCTGCTGTAATTATAGAACGTCACTAAAAAGACCTAATGCAATTCGGAATCTGTAATTTAAGTATTGTCCCTTTAAGACTTGAAACCTCTGATACAAGCGAGTTAGTCTCGCAGGTTATTTATGGAGAAACATTTAAAGTTTTAGAACAGCGCAAGCAATGGAGTAAAATAAGACTAGCTTTTGATAAATACGAAGGCTGGGTCGACAATAAACAATATATTGAAATTACAGAAGAACAATACCATTTAATAACCAGTCAACCTCTTAAATTGTCAACTGATTTAGTTGAATTTATTCAGGATCAAAACAAGCAGTTAAATACTATTGTTTTAGGCTCTCAATTAAATGGTTTAGAATTATTGCAACATACTTTTGAAGGCGACTTTTGCAATAAGAAAAATTTAAAAGAAGAAATAATTACAACTGCATTTCAATACCTAAACACACCATATTTATGGGGTGGCAAAACACCGTTTGGAATTGATTGTAGCGGTTTTACTCAAATGGTTTACAAACTTAATGGTTATAAACTATTACGTGATGCTTCTCAACAAGCAACTCAAGGAGAAGCTTTAAGTTTTATAGAGGAAAGTGAGCCTGGTGATTTAGCCTTTTTTGATAATAACGAAGGTCACATTATACACGTTGGAATTATTATGCAAGATAACTATGTGATCCATGCGCATGGCCAAGTCAGAATTGATAGATTAGATCATACTGGTATATATAATGCCGACAAGCGCATGCATACGCACAAACTGCGAGTCATTAAAAAGATTATATAGTAAATTAAAAAAGCCTTCAGAAATGAAGGCTTTTTTATTATCATACAACAACGTGCTAGAGTATTCAACTCTTTATTACTTCAACTTTTGCAATATCATCTATTGCATTAGTAACATTTAACTCTTAAACTAAACGTGTAACTGTTTTCTATAAATTATATAATTAACAACTAGTCCAATACGACTTCTTAACATCACTAGCTAAACTCTAATTTTATCTAATAAAACCATCTAATTAGAGCACAAAAAAAACCTTCATTTCTGAAGGTTTTTATTTCTAAAAAATTTGCTATAAATTATAACTTAAATCTTTTTTTCTTTAATTGCTTTTGCTTTTGCATCTTGACCAACAGCACCATAAATACTAACTAAAGTATCAATAATTTTATTATCAGGAGCTATATCTACAACTTTCTCTAAGTAAGGAATTGCTTCGTTATATAAAGCCAATCTTTTTTCTTTAAGCTCGTCATATTTTCTGTTATCCGCAGCAGAAGTACCTAAATTATTCATTTGATCAATTATTGACTGTTCGTCAGCCAAAATCAATACAGCTAAATTAGTTAGTGTATTCACATTAGTTGGATCTAACTCTAAAGATTTAGAATAATAAGTTTTAGCCTTTTCTGAATTACCAGAATCGTTTGCTAATACAGCCAAATTATAAAGCAACTCTGAGTTATTAGGATCATTTGTTAATGCCTGACTAATTAACTCTTCATATTTTGCTGTATTTCCTAATTTATATTGAAGGTTTGCTTCAGTAACTAATAAATTAGAATCGTTTGGATTAGCATCTCTAGCTTTTTTCATTGCTGCCAAAGCCTTTTCAGTCTCACCTTTGTTTGTATAAATAATTACAATATTTTTAGTGATTTCACCCTCTCTAGATTCAGTTAATCTTTCTCCTGGATTAGTATGTGTTTTTAATCTCACATAATTATCTCTAACATTCTTATCTAAAACTTCTTCTTTTCCTTCTAAGTTTGTTGCAAAATATTCTGTTTCAACTCCCGTGTAGTTTAAATCATCCAACATTAAATAATATTTTAATGCTTGATCCATATCCTGAGCAGTTAAAGCACTAACAGCTGCGTAATATAAATAAGACGGGTCAGTTTTATTAACATTATACAAGTTTTCAAAACCTATAGCTGCGTTGCTAAAATCCTTACTAGTGTAAGAATCATTTGCTTTAGTTAGCAAACCGTTTTCAATAGTTTGCTTTAAGTTTTCACCTGCAACAGAATTACCTGATAATTTTTCAAGTGTTTCAACTGCCTTAGATATATCCTCATAAGACGCAGCGCCATTTGCAAAGTAAGCACTAGCAGATGCTAGGTAATATTTATCTTTTAATTTATCATCCATGGAACCTTCCATAGACTCTAATTGACTTACTAAAGTTTTCGCTTCAGCATAATTATTATTTTTTACCGCTTTTTCTAAAGCTTTAATTTCTTTTTTCTGTGCAAAAGAGCCTACAGATACAAGTAATGCTATCGCAAGAATTAATTGTTTTTTCATTATTAGTTATTTTAATTTATTGTTATTTATTCTTCTTCTGTAATATCAATAGTTGTGCCAGCTTCTGTATCTGTAGTGTTTTCAAGCGCATCAAGAGTTTCATCAAGCTCCTCATCCTCATCTTTCATTACTTTAGCAACTGCCGCTATTGAGTCTTTTCCTTTTAGGTTAATTAATTTAACTCCTTGAGTTGCTCTTCCCATGGTACGTAGACTTTCTACCGCCATTCTAATCGCTATACCCGATTTGTTAATTATCATTAAATCATCAGTATCTGTTACCGTTTTAATAGACACTAAATCTCCTGTTTTTTCGGAAATCGAAATTGTTTTAACTCCTTTCCCTCCTCTGTTTGTTATTCTGTAAACTGCTTCTCCATCTTCTGGATCGTCAATATAAGTACGTTTACCATACCCGTTTTCAGACACTACAAGTACTGTTTCCTCCTGTGGATTTTCAACAATCACCATACCAATAGCTTCATCTTTTGGATGCGATAAAGTAATACCTCTAACTCCAGAAGCATTTCGTCCCATTGGTCTAGTTTTAGCTTCTTCAAATCTAATAGCTTTACCAGATTTAAGTGCAATCATAATTTGACTATTACCAGTCGTTAATTTAGCTTCTAGTAATTCATCATCATCCTTAATAGTAATGGCATTAATACCATTAGTTCTTGGTCTAGAATATTGCTCTAAAGAAGTCTTTTTAACTTGACCTTTTTTAGTTGCCATAATCACATAATGACTATTGATATACGCCTCGTCTTTTAAATCTTGAGTACAAATAAATGCCATTACTTTATCATCTTGCTCAATATTTATAAGGTTCTGGATTGCTCTACCTTTAGACGTTTTACTTCCTTCAGGAATTTCATAAACACGCATCCAGAAACATTTTCCTTTTTGAGTAAAGAATAACATATACTGGTGATTAGTACCCACAAATAAATGCTCTAAGAAATCTTCATTTCTAGTCGTTGACGCTTTTTGACCAACGCCTCCTCTGTTTTGTGTTTTATATTCTGTTAAAGACGTACGTTTAATATAACCTGCATGAGAAATAGTAATCACTACTTGTGCGTCAGGAATCATATCTTCGATGCTTAAATCTCCACCGGCATATTCAATTACAGAACGACGCTCATCACCATACTTATCTTTAACAACTTGTAACTCGTCCTTAATAATAGTCATTCTTCTCTCTTTGTTTGCAAGAATGTCTTTCAGGTCTATAATCGTTTTCATAATCTCTTCATACTCCGCACGCAACTTGTCCTGCTCTAAACCTGTTAATTGGCGAAGACGCATTTCTACAATTGCTTTGGCTTGTATTTCTGAAAGCTCAAAACGTTTAATCAAGTTAGCTCTAGCTTCATCTGCATTATTGGAAGCTCTAATAATAGCAATAACTTCGTCTATATTATCAGACGCTATAATTAAACCTTCTAAGATATGTGCTCTTTCTTCAGCTTTACGCAATTCGTAAGTTGTACGTCTAACCACCACATCATGTCTATGCTCAACAAAATAATGAATCAATTCTTTTAGATTCAATAATTGTGGTCTACCATTAACTAACGCAATATTATTAACACTAAATGACGATTGTAAGGCCGTATACTTATACAGCTTATTAAGTACAATGTTTGGTATAGCATCACGTTTTAAGATGTATACAATACGCATTCCATTTCTATCAGATTCATCTCTAATAGTAGAAATACCTTCCAGCTTTTTATCATTAACTAAGTCAGCAGTCTTTTTAATCATGTCTGCCTTATTGACTTGATACGGAATCTCAGTTACAATAACACATTCACGTCCTTGTACTTCTTCAATAATAGCTTTGGCACGCATTACAATACGTCCTCTACCTGTATGAAAAGCTTCTTTTACACCGTCATAACCATATATTGTTCCTCCTGTAGGAAAATCTGGTGCTTTAATATGTGTAATTAACTCGTCTATTTCAATATCATTGTTTTCAATATAAGCAATAGTACCATCTACAACTTCCGTTAAATTGTGTGGCGGCATATTTGTTGCCATACCTACCGCAATACCTGACGCACCATTAACTAAAAGACCAGGTATGCGCGTTGGTAAAACCGTTGGTTCTTCTAAAGTATCATCAAAGTTTAATTTATGATCTACTGTTTCTTTATCAATATCTGCCAACATGTCTTCCGAGATCTTACGCATACGTGCTTCTGTATAACGCATTGCAGCTGGACTATCTCCATCTACAGACCCAAAGTTACCTTGACCGTCTACTAACATGTAACGTAAACTCCACTCTTGAGCCATACGTACCATTGCATCGTAAACTGATGTATCACCGTGTGGGTGATACTTTCCTAAAACTTCCCCAACTATTCTTGCCGACTTTTTATGTGCTCCAGTTGCTCTAACACCCAGTTCATGCATTCCAAATAACACACGTCTATGTACTGGTTTTAACCCGTCCCTAACGTCTGGTAATGCACGTGACACAATGACTGACATTGAATAATCAATGTAAGCCGATTTCATTTCATCTTCAATATTAATCGGAATGACCTTCTCTCCTTCTGCCATATATAAATTTAATTAGTTTTATTCATTATTTCAAAACACGCTAATATAAAACTTTCATTAGTAACGGTACGCCTTTTACCTCTATTTTTTGATGTTTTTTATTAACAATTTAATTCTCTTTTTTAGTTAACAACTCGATAGTGGTTTATTTTGAAAAAATATGTACTTTCAAGCTTTAAACAATTAACATATTATTTAAGGTATAGTTTTTGCCATTATTAATAATGTTTACTATTTTTAAAGCTGAAAGGAACAAATATATGGATGATAATTTTTCACCAAGAGTAAAAGACGTCATTGCCTATAGTAAGGAAGAAGCATTACGCTTAGGACATGACTTTATAGGCACGGAACACTTAATGCTTGGTTTATTAAGAGACGGGAACGGAAAAGCAATTAATATTTTAAATGCGTTGGACATTGATTTAAATCATTTAAGGCGAAAGGTTGAAATACTAAGTCCTGCCAATCCTAATACCACAATTACTTCTAACGAAAAGAAAAATTTGCACTTAACACGTCAAGCGGAACGTGCGCTAAAAACAACTTTTCTAGAAGCTAAACTGTTTCAGAGTACATCAATTAATACCGCACACCTATTATTATGTATACTTAGAAACGAAAATGACCCTACAACAAAGCTTTTAAATAAGCTTAAAGTAGATTATGATAACGTTAAAGAACAATTTAAGTCTATGATAACAAACGACGATAACTTCGAAGATATAACTGGAGCACCAAAAGCTGAGTCATTTCAAGATGACCCATCTTCTGACGACTCTAGTTCTAAAGACATATTTAATACGCCTGGAGGCGCCAAAGGAAACAAAAAATCTAAAACACCAGTTTTAGATAATTTTGGACGCGATTTGACAGCTATGGCTGAAGAAGGAAAACTAGATCCAGTGGTAGGACGAGAAAAAGAAATTGAGCGTGTGTCTCAAATTTTATCTCGTCGTAAAAAGAACAATCCATTACTAATTGGAGAACCTGGTGTTGGTAAATCTGCAATCGCTGAAGGACTAGCCAACAGAATTGTAAGCAAAAAAGTATCGCGCATATTATTTAATAAACGCGTGGTAACTTTAGATTTAGCAAGTTTAGTGGCCGGTACAAAATACAGAGGACAGTTTGAGGAACGCATGAAAGCCGTTATGAATGAGCTTGAAAAGAATGACGATGTGATTCTTTTTATAGATGAAATCCATACTATTGTTGGTGCTGGAGGAGCAACAGGAAGTTTAGACGCGTCTAATATGTTTAAACCTGCCTTAGCACGAGGAGAAATCCAATGTATTGGAGCAACTACACTAGATGAATATAGACAATACATAGAAAAGGATGGCGCTTTAGAAAGACGTTTCCAGAAGGTTATTGTAGAACCAACAAGTGTAGATGAAACTATTGAAATCCTTAATAATATTAAAGGAAAATACGAAGAGCACCATAATGTTGTGTATACAGATGAAGCGATTGAAGCTTGTGTAAAATTAACTAATCGTTATATGACAGAACGTTTTCTTCCGGACAAAGCTATTGATGCTTTAGATGAAGCTGGTTCTAGAGTACATATTACTAATATTAGTGTCCCAAAACAAATCATAGAGTTAGAGAAAAAGCTAGAAGACGTTAGAGAAACTAAAAATTCTGTAGTTAAAAAGCAAAAATATGAAGAGGCTGCACGTTTACGTGATGATGAAAAGCGTTTAGAAAAAGAATTAGATATCGCCCAAGAAAAATGGGAAGAAGACACCAAACAACATAAAGAAATTGTTAGTGAGGATAACGTTGCTGATGTCGTTAGTATGATGACGGGAATACCTGTAAATCGTATTGCTCAAAAAGAAAGCAATAAATTAGCAGAATTACCTAATCTTATAAAAGGAAAAGTAATTGGTCAAGATGAAGCTGTTGCTAAAGTAGTAAAAGCTATTCAACGTAACCGTGCTGGACTTAAAGATCCTAATAAACCAATTGGGTCATTTATCTTTTTAGGTCAAACAGGTGTCGGTAAAACACAGCTAGCCAAAGTGTTATCAAATCAATTATTTGATAGCGAAGAAGCGATGATCAGAATTGACATGAGTGAATACATGGAGAAATTTGCTATTTCAAGATTAGTAGGTGCACCTCCAGGATACGTAGGCTACGAAGAAGGAGGACAATTAACAGAAAAAGTCCGTCGTAAACCTTACGCTGTAATTCTTTTAGATGAAATTGAAAAAGCGCATCCTGATGTATTTAACATGCTACTTCAAGTATTAGATGATGGTTATTTAACGGATAGTTTAGGTCGTAAAATCGATTTTAGAAATACTATTATTATAATGACTTCCAATATTGGGGCTAGAAAATTAAAAGATTTTGGTACTGGAATTGGATTCGGAACAGCCTCTCAAAAATCTCAAGAAGATGCCAATGCTAAAAGCATTATTGAAAACGCGCTTAAAAAGTCATTTGCTCCAGAATTTCTAAATAGAATTGATGATGTCGTTGTATTTAATGCACTTGAAAAAGAAGACATTAACAAAATTATTGATATCGAGTTAGACAAACTTTTAAAGCGTATTGATGGTTTAGGTTACAAACTTAAACTAACAGAAGCTGCTAAAGATTTTATTGCAGAGAAAGGATTTGATAAACAATACGGAGCACGTCCTTTAAAACGTGCTATTCAAAAGTATGTTGAAGACGCTTTAGCTGAAGAAATTATCACAGCAAAATTACAAGAAGGTGATAAAATAGTCATGGATTTAGATACAAAAACTGATGAAATAACTATTGAAATAGAAAAAGCAGAAAAACCTGCTGAATCTTAAAATTAGAGATATATTTGCAAATCCAAAAAAGCTTCACTAACTTAAGTGAAGCTTTTTTAATTTGTCAAAAATGTATACAAAAACTAAACTATCCTTTTGCACCCTTTTGATTTCTGGCAATATACTTATTGCAGAAATAGACGAAGGTGTAACTCTTAACAAAGCACTATCAGATGCTATAATATATTTTGCTTCTCTGGCTTTTAAAGGTATGCCATTTGTTTATATTACTAACCGAATACACTCCTATTCTGTAGACACAATCGTATACAAGGATGTTTCTCAAGTAAAAACTTTACAAGGCTTTGCTGTGGTATCTCAAACGCAATCTGGAAGAAATGCAGAAATTGAACGCTTATTTTTAAACAAACCTTTTGAAATTTTCACAGATATAGAAGAAGCCAAAACTTGGGCTTTAAAACTTATCAAAGAAAATTCTAATCATAAGCTATAATAAGACTTACACCTCATTGTCATACAAAATAACAATAAAGCACTAACATCTCTTTTCATAATTATCCTCAAAAAAATAGATTTAAAACAACTCATCACTATCAATACCCAGTGTATTAATAAAATCTATTGAGGCTTGAATACTATTATGTAAAATCTCGTCCTCATTAATAAAAGGAACAACCTCGCGATAAGTAGACAAAAATTGCTCTACAAAATCACTAGATTTTAAAGGCGCTCTAAATGCTAATGCTTGAGAAGCGTTAAACAATTCGATAGCCAATATGCGCTCCACATTATTAATCAAAGTATAAGCTTGCGTTGCCGCATTAGCCCCCATACTAACATGATCTTCCTGACCATTACTAGAGACTATAGAATCAACCGACGCAGGAGTTGCTAATTGTTTATTAGCACTAACAATACTTGCTGCGGTGTATTGCGGAATCATAAAACCAGAATTTAAGCCAGGATTATCAACTAGAAAAGCTGGCAACCCCCTAAGTCCTGATACTAATTGAAACACACGTCTTTCTGATATATTACCTAATTCCGCCATAGCGATTTTCAAATAATCTAAAGCTAATGCCAAGGGTTGACCATGAAAATTTCCACCAGAAATAATCTCATCATCCTTAGCAAAAATATTAGGATTATCGGTAACCGAATTAATTTCTGTAGTAAACGTTTTCTCAACAAAAGCTAAAGTATCCTTAGTAGCCCCATGCACTTGAGGTATACACCTAAAACTGTATGGATCTTGTACATGTTGCTTTTCTTGAGTAATTATTTCGCTACCTTCTAAAAAATCACGAACGCGCTCTGCTGTTTTTAATTGCCCATTATGTGGTCTAACTAAATGTATTAGTTCATTAAAAGGTTCGATTCGACCATCAAAAGCATCTATAGATACACTTCCAATTAAATCAGCTAAATAAGATAATTTATAAGATTTTAACAATAAAGATGTCCCATAGGCACTCATAAATTGTGTTCCATTTAATAAAGCCAATCCTTCCTTAGATAATAATGTAATTGGCTGCCAATCAAAATGCTTCAAAACCACATCCGACTCCACAACTTGACCTTTAAAATTCACTTTCCCTTTACCTATTAACGGCAGTGACATATGTGCTAAAGGCGCCAAATCTCCAGAAGCCCCCAAAGAACCTTGCGTATATACTAAAGGTAAAACGTCATTATTATAAAAATCAATTAAACGTGTAACGGTCTGTAATTGCACGCCTGAGTGTCCATAACTTAATGCTTGTATTTTTAATAACAACATTAATTTAACAATCGATTCTGGCACTAAATCCCCAGTCCCACAAGCATGAGACATCATAAGATTTTCTTGAAGTTTTGTTAAGTTTTCAGTACTAATCTTAACATTATATAAAGATCCAAAACCCGTATTTATGCCATAAATAGGTCTAGATACAGAAGTCATTTTCTTATCTAAATACGCCCTACAGTCTTCTATTTTTGTTATAGATTGCTCCGATAACTTTAGTGTTTTCTGTTCTAAAATTATCGATTGTATAGTAGCCAAATCTAATGGCGTTGAAGATATAATGTGGGTTGTATTCATTGTCTTATTTTAACTATTCAAAAGTCATCAATACTATAATAATATGCAAGGAATTGTTAATAATTAAAAAAAAACTTTATATCCCTAATAATTCTATATATTTTTGAATGAAATTAAAACCATAATAATGAAAAAACTATTAGTTTGTTTAGCAGCATTATCCATTGTTGCTTGTAAAAAAGAAGAAGTTAAGCCAAAAGATTACGCTACGTTTTCTGGTAAGATAGAAAACAAAAACAGTGATTCTTTATTTGTTTACCAAGGTAGAGACTTTAAAAAGACTATTAAAGTTAATGTAGATGGAACATTTAGTGATACTTTAAAAGTTAAATCTGGTGTTTATGGAATATATGATGGTAAAGAGCAGACTACTATTTTTTTAGCAAATGACATGGATTTAAAAATGACTTTAGATACTAAAGCGTTTAAAGAATCGATTGTGGTCAATGGAAAAGGTGCAGAAAAAACAAATTTTTTAATTGAAAAATTAAAATTTGAAAATGATTTAGTTGATACAGAAGCTTTAAAAAATTTAGACCAAGCTGGTTTAGATGTCAAAATGAAAAGTTTAGAAACTGAATTGCTTGCGTTTTATGATAAAAATGCAGCGATAGACTCTACGCTTATTGCGGATTCTAAAAAACAAGTTCCCCAAATGCTTTCGGGATTAAAGGGTTACATTTTAGGTGGTATTAAATTAAAACAAGAATTACCTGCAGGAACAGTATCTCCTACTTTTGACAACTACGAGAACTACAAAGGTGGCACAGTATCTTTATCGGACTTAAAAGGTAAATATGTATATGTGGATGTTTGGGCAACTTGGTGTGGTCCATGTATTGGAGAAATCCCTTCATTGCAAGCATTAGAAAAAGATTACGAAGGTAAAAATATTGCTTTTGTTAGTATATCTACAGATAATGGTAGAGGTTACAGAGCAAAAAGCAAAGAAGAATCTTTTAATTTAGCTAAAGAAGGTTGGAAAAAAATGATTGCTGAAAAGCAAATGAGTGGTATCCAATTATTTTCTGATAAAGCTTTTCAATCCGATTTTGTAACAGGTTACAAAATTAACTCTATTCCTAGATTTATCTTAATAGATCCAAATGGAAATATTGTTAATGCTGATGCCCCTAGACCATCTTACTCAAAAATTAAAGACTACTTTAGTTCTTTTGGAATCTAAAAAACTTCAAATTAAAGCATAAAAAAAAGCGAACTATTAAGTTCGCTTTTTTTTATGCTTTATACTATTTAACTTTTAGGCGCCTCAGTATCTCCATTTTCTGCTTGTGGTTGCTCAGGTTGTTTAAACAAATCTAAATACGCTAAAGGTATACCTTCAATAACATGACTGGCAATAAAGCTTTGATATCCTAAATCCTCAATCAGTAAGTCGGCAGATTTACCATGTAAATACACTCCAAATAATGTCGCCGATAAAGTCTCATAACCCTGTGCTATTAAACCAGTAATCATACCTGTTAACACATCTCCAGTTCCTGCTGTTGCTAAACCAGGATTCCCTGTAGAATTAACATATAATTTATCTTCAAAAACCGTAATTGTATTCGCTCCTTTTATAACAACGATACACTTATATTTTTTTGAAAATGCTTTCGTTTTTTTAAGTTTATCAAAATCGTCTTTCCACTCCCCTACTAAACCTTCTAGCTCTTTTGGATGCGGTGTTAACACCGTATTTTCTGGTAATAATTTTAATAACGCTTTCTTTTTAGAAAGTATATTGATTCCATCAGCATCAATTACTAAAGGCGCTGTGTTTGTTTTCAAAAACGCTTCAAAAGCACTACTTGTTTTTACGTCCGTTCCTACGCCTACTCCAAATGCAATAACATCTGGTTTAATACCAAATTTAATATCGGTAATTTTTTCTTCATCAGTATCCGTAATAACCATTGCTTCCGGAAAACCTGATTGTAAAGGGATATAACCACATTTAGGCGTAAAAGCGGTCACTTTTCCTGCTCCAATAGATAATGCACCATGACTAGCCAAAGTAACAGCACCTATCTTTCCATAGCTTCCTCCGATGACTAAAGCATGACCAAAATCTCCTTTATTACTATATTTTTCTCTTGGTTTATATAACGGTAATACTTCATTTTTACCAATCAATTCGGCTTCAGTTGGTGTTACATGTAAATATTCAGGATCTATACCTATATCTAAAACTTCCCATTGCACTGTATATTTTGCCGTCTCTGGTAAAAAGAACACTAATTTAGGGGTTTGAAAACTCAATGTATATCCTGCATTGACCACACACTCCGCATCCTCTGGAGCAGCACTAGTACTCAATCCAGAAGGTAAATCTATCGATAATACAAACGCCTTAGTGTCTCTAAAGTGACAAAATAAGTTCTTGACCCAACCTTCAATAGCTCTATTTAGACCAATACCTAAAATAGCATCTACTATGATATCTTTTTCCTCCATTACTGGAAAATCGCTAGCCTCACTTAATAAAACAGGCCAATCTTTAGTCGTATTTTTTATACGATCATAGTTCAATAAAAAGTCTTTTGATCGTGTTGTACTATAATTTACAATATAAGTCTTAACATTATAACCATGTGTTACCAAATGTCTGGCAACTACCAAACCATCTCCTCCGTTATTACCAATACCACAAAATACATGGATTGGAACTTGTGCACCTTGCATACGCATATGCAACCAATTAAAGATTTGTATACCTGCACGCTCCATTAAATCCGTAGATGTAATACCTTGTTTTTTAGCAGTTAATGCATCACCTTCATAAATTTGTTCTTTCGAAAATATTTTCATTTTAATAATATATTGGCTATTAATTATCAATCTCGCAAAAATTGATGTATCGTTTTTTTGATAACAGTAAATGTAATACATTTGATAGGTATAGATGCATAAAATGAAAAAAAGACATACTATTTTTAGCCTAATTATGACCATTACCCTTTTGGGTTAACAACTATATATTCCTTCCGTTTAGGTAGTTTTTCAACTACAATTTCTATCATAAAATAAATTAAAATGAAAGTATTAAAATTTGGTGGAACCTCTGTTGGTTCAGCACAAAACATAAAAAAAGTTATAGCCATTCTTCAAAAAGAATCTCTTACTAGTCCGATCGTTTGTGTTGTTTCCGCTGTTGGTGGTGTAACAGACAAACTACTTCAAGCAGGAGCATTAGCTAAGCAAAAAGACAAGTCTTATCTAACGGTTTTAGATAAAATTAAAAGCATTCACTATAAAGTTATTGAAGGATTAACCTCAGAGCCAAAAGCTATTATTACTGAAGTTGATCAAAAATTTGAAGCCCTTAATCAATTACTTAATGGTATTTTTTTAATTAACGAATTATCACCTAAAACATCGGATAAACTAGTTAGTTACGGAGAGATACTATCGTCTTTTATCATTGCAAAGACAATGGAAGGCATGGGATTAAATGCTATTCTAAAAAATAGTCAAGACCTAATTGTAACCAATTCTAACTTTACAAAAGCGGAAGTTAACTATGACATTACAAATAAAAATATAACAGACTACTTTAACAAAGCTAATCAGCAAATCACAATATTACCTGGTTTTGTGTCTAAATCTCAAGCTGACGAAATCACAACGTTAGGTCGCGGAGGTTCAGATTTTACGGCTGCCATAATAGCCGCAGCTTTAAAAGTTGAACAATTAGAAATTTGGACTGATGTTAGCGGGATGTACACCACTAATCCAAAACTAGTGAAACAAGCCTACCCGATAGCTAATTTATCGTATCAGGAAGCGATGGAATTATCGCACTTTGGTGCAAAAGTATTATATCCACCAACAGTACAACCTGTTTTAAATTTAGCAATTCCTATTCATATAAAAAACACGTTACATCCCGAAGCGGTTGGAACGGTTATTTCTAATCAGAAAAAGGAAAGCAATCTGACCGTTAAAGGTATTAGCCATATAGATAATGTTGCGCTTTTAACATTAGAAGGTAGTGGAATGGTCGGTATTCCTGGGTTTTCAAAACGTTTGTTTGAAACACTAGCTAACGAAAAAATTAATATCATTATTATTACGCAAGCGTCTTCAGAACATTCTATTTGTTTTGGAATAGATATTAGTAATGCTGAAAAAGCAGAAAACACAATTAATTTAGCGTTCGAATATGAGATTTCTTTGCATAAAATCAATCCTATAATCGTAGAGAAAGGCCTATCCATTATTGCTTTAATTGGTGACAACATGAAAAGTCACCAAGGAATTAGTGGGAAACTTTTTAGTACACTAGGAAAAAACAATATTAATGTTAGAGCAATTGCACAAGGGGCTTCAGAGAAAAATATCTCTGCCGTTATTAGCGAAAAAGATGTTAGCAAAGCATTAAACAGTTTGCATGAACGTTTCTTTGAGACTAATACTAAACAACTCAATGTTTTTATTACAGGAATTGGTAATGTTGGAGAAAAACTAATTGATCAAATCCATCAACAACATAGCTTTTTAAAGAAAAACTTAAAATTAGACGTCAAAATAGTTGGAATGGCCAATTCCAAAAAAATGATATTTGATCCAAAAGGGATTGATTTAAATAATTGGACGGATCAGTTTCATCATGCAGAACCATCAAGTATTGAAGGGTTTTACCAAAAAGTTATCAGCTTAAATTTAAGAAATAGCATCTTTGTAGATGTCACTGCAAACCATGATGTCGCCGCTGTTTATCAAAACTATTTAAAACAAAGTGTCGCGGTCGTTGCTTGTAACAAAATAGCGTGTTCTGATAAATATATCAATTATAAAAACCTACAAGACTTATCACTTAAGTACAATGCTTCTTTTTTATACGAAACTAATGTTGGTGCAGGTCTACCTATCATAAATACCCTTAATAATTTAGTCGCTTCTGGAGATAAAGTGATTAGCATTCAAGCTGTCTTATCTGGTAGTTTAAACTTTGTATTTAATAATTTTAGTGATAAAAAGAATTTCCACGACACCGTAAAACAAGCACAATTTGAAGGTTATACAGAACCTGATCCACGTATTGATTTAAGCGGAATTGATGTCGCTAGAAAAATATTAATTCTGGCGCGTGAAAACGGAGTTAAAATGGAAATTGAGGATATTGTTAACGAGTCTTTTTTAACTAAAACTAATTTAGACAGTACATCCGTCGATCATTTTTACGAGACATTAATTGATGACGAAGCGCATTTTCAAAAGTTATACACCTCGGCAAAAGCTAATAAATGCCAACTTAAATATGTTGCCGAATATAAAAACGGAAAAGCAAAAGTAGGCTTACAAGAAATACCTGAAGGTCATCCTTTTTATAACTTAGAAGGAAAAGATAATATAGTTATGTTTTATACACAACGTTATCCAGAACAACCGTTAATTGTAAAAGGTGCAGGTGCTGGAGCAGATGTTACAGCCTCAGGTTTGTTTGCAGATATTATAAGAATAGGTAATAAATAAGATGAAAGGGTAATGAATTATACTTAATTAGTCATGATTCACTTCTTATAAGAACATAAAATAAAAAAGATTATCGCTGTAGCGGAAATCAATAAAGTAGTTTTAAATGAACGAAATCAAAATATTCTCGCCAGCAACAGTAGCCAACGTCTCCTGTGGCTTTGACGTCCTGGGCTTTTGCCTAGATACTATTGGTGACGAAATGGTGATTAGAAAAACCACTGAAAAAGGAATCAAAATCACTAAAATTGTTGGTGCAGACTTACCTTTTGAAGCAGACAAAAATGTGGCTTCCGTTTCGGCTTTAGCCTTATATAATCACGCCAAGCCTGATTGTGGTTTCGAAATCGAAATTTATAAAAATATAAAACCAGGTAGTGGAATTGGAAGTAGTTCTGCTAGTGCGGCTGGAAGTGTTTTTGCTATTAATGAGTTATTAGGAAGACCTTATAACCAAATAGAATTAACCGATTTTGCTATGAAAGGGGAAGCGGTTGCTAGTGGTTGCGAACATGCAGATAACATCGCTCCTGCCCTATTTGGCGGGTTTACATTAGTCAAAAGCACAGTACCATTACAAGTATTACAATTGCCAACACCAGACGATTTATACGTTACGATTATTCATCCACAGATAGAAGTAAAAACCTCTGAAGCGCGCGCCATTTTACCACAACACATTCCATTACAAGATGCCATTACCCAATGGTCCAATGTTGGAAGTTTGGTCCACGCTTTACACACTAGTGATTACGGATTATTAAGCGCTACCTTAATTGATGTTGTAGTAGAACCTTATAGAAGTCAATTGATACCACATTTTGATTCGGTTAAAACCGAAATTATAAAAGCAGGTGCTTTAGGTGCTGGAATTTCTGGTTCTGGACCTTCCATATTTGCCTTATCAAAAAGTAAAAAAACAGCAGAAGCCGTCGCTGAAGCAATGACGACCATTTATTCTAAAACACCTATTGCATTTAATACCTACGTCTCTAAAATTAATACCCAAGGGATGAAAATAATAAGTCAATCAGAGTCATAAATCTGACTATAAAAAGAATACGATTGTCTTTCAGAACAATGCGAAGACGATCAAACAAAACTAAAGATTAAACACTAGTACAATGAATTATTATAGCCTTAACCATAAAGCACCAAACACTTCTTTTAAAGAAGCCGTTATAAAAGGATTAGCACCAGATAAAGGCTTGTACTTTCCTGAAAGCATAACACCTTTACCGGCTTCATTCTTTGAAAATATTGATAATTTAAGTTATAATGAGATTGCCTTTGAAGCACTCCAACAATTTGTGTCTCCCGATATTCCAAAGGCTGTTTTAAAAACGATTATTGCAGAAACCTTATCATTTGATTTTCCGATAGTAAAACTAAATGATAATATATCTACATTAGAGCTGTTTCATGGTCCAACCATGGCATTTAAAGATGTTGGCGCCCGTTTCATGGCACGTTGTTTAGGCTATTTTAATAAGGATAATACTAACGAAGTCACTGTTTTAGTCGCCACTTCAGGTGATACAGGAGGCGCTGTTGCTAATGGTTTTTTAGGAGTCAAAGGGGTTAACGTTGTTATCTTATATCCTTCAGGAAAAGTCAGTGATATTCAAGAAAAACAACTGACCACTTTAGGTCAAAATATTAAAGCCTTAGAAGTAGATGGCGTTTTTGACGATTGTCAAGACATGGTAAAACGTGCCTTTTTAGACGATACCTTAACCAACAAAATGCAATTAACCTCTGCAAACTCTATAAACGTAGCACGTTGGTTACCACAACTATTGTATTTTATGTTTGCCTACAAGCAATTACATAACACACAAAAAGAGCTTGTTTTTTCCGTACCAAGTGGTAATTTCGGAAATGTTTGCGCGGGTATGATGGCACAACAATTAGGCTTACCTATCAAACATTTTATAGCGGCTAACAACCAGAACAATGTGGTTACTAATTACTTAAAAACAGAAGATTATAATCCAAAACCATCTGTACAAACCATTAGTAACGCTATGGATGTTGGTAATCCAAGTAATTTTATACGTATCCAAGAAATCTACAAAAATAACTTTAGCGACTTAAAAGAAAACCTATCCTCGTTCAGTTTTACTGATGAACAAACTAAAGTGGCATTAAAAGAAATTTACGACAACTATAATTACGTTGCAGATCCACACGGCGCTGTTGGGTATTTAGGTTGTAAAGCTTATCTAAAAGATAATAAAAAAGCGCATTGTGTATTTTTAGAAACTGCACACCCCACAAAGTTTTTAGATGTTGTTGAAGACGTAATTAAACAAAAACAAGCCTTACCACCACAAATTGAAGCGGTCATGGATAAAACAAAGGTGGCTACAAAAATTAGTAACTACGATGGTTTAAAGTTGTTTTTATTGAATGCCTAAACATTAGTAAAACTTTAAAATCATAGCTATATAAAGGGATTCTTTTTACAACATTGTTATCATAAAAAATCGGCACTACTATTTTAGTATCTTAGTACACTTTATAGTATACGTTGTATTTATTTGTCCAATTTTATGAAAAGAGAACTCTATTTTCTATTATTACTTATTGCTTTGTCTTACGCCTGCAAGCAAAAGACAACAGCAATGACTGGTCAGCAAAATAAGATTATAGATAGCATAAAAGTATATACACCACCTAGTCATCTTGATAATCAATATCTCAATTTTAGTTCTCCTGATGCCATAAACACGATTGCAAATATTGAAAATGCTTACTTTAATGCTTATAACACCACTGTAAGTCACTATTATGGTACACAATGGTATTATTCTATTGGACAACGTTTATATGCTTCCGACTCCTCTACTGTTTTTGACCACTACGCTTCAGAAAAAAAGGAGGTCACTTTAGATAGTATGCATTGTACTATTTATGCTGTAAAAGCTTTAGAGTCTGGATTTGGAACAACATTTGAAAACATAAAAAAAGAGCATACTAAAATTTGGTCTGACCGCGAATTTGCAGGTTGGAGTTTGGGTTATATCTTAACCAAATTTTACAATTGGGACGCCTATCTTTTTATATCAAAACAGTCTCCAGAATATAAAGCCTGTTTACGAAATTTTAAAACAGATAAAACCTATCATGTGTGGCAGCAACTAAATATTGCTATCAAAAACGTATTTGATATCGATGACGATAAAGATCAAATCAATACACTTTTAAAGGCTAACGAATTTGGATGGGGATTTAGCGAGCAAGGTTGGCACACTTGGATTACACGTTTTGAGTATTTAAAAGAATGTAATTGGAATGGCGCACCTGCCAAAAAATATGATGTTGACAATAACAAGCCATTATTCTTGAAAACCAAGTTTACAAACTACACAGATTATGACTCGCACATCATTGTCTTTCCTCCTAAAAAAAATAAAAAGACTTCCAACAGTCTCTAAAAATGATATACCATTTACGTATCTCATTTTTTTTATAAATATTTCAATCTTAAGCTATTATTTACAAAAAATAGTCAAACAATATATTTATATTTGGCTTAGCATTATACCTAACCAGTTTACATATCACCCGTGCTACAATTTTATACCTTAACATAATAACATTAATTTAAACTTAAATCCAAATGAAAAACATCTTTTGCAGCCTTCTATTGCTTATTATCGGCACAACAACCTTTGCACAATCATCATCAGAACTTTTAGTACTAAGTGCCATAATAAAAGATAAAACCATACCTAATGCAGAAGTGATTTTTCAAAAAAACGGAGAAAATTCGATTACAAAATACACCAATTCTAATGGTATTGCTTCTATTCCGGAACAGTTTAGAAATGATTCTGAGGTTATCGTTATCATCAAAAAAGAGGGCTATTCTCCTTTAATTACAAAATGTTTATGCGACGGATTAACGTATGCTATAAGTCCTACAATGCAAGAATTGGATGGTATGCGAATTGTATTAAGTTGGGATAACTCTCCGCAAGACATAGATTCTCACTTATCATATGCTGGTGGTTACGTTTGTTATTATAAAAAAGAATCTTCACACGCCATTTTAGATGTTGATGATACGGATGGCTATGGTCCAGAAACGATCACTATTACAAAAAAAGAACAAGGTAAAAAGTACGTTTATGCGGTTCATAATTTTTCAGATAAAGAGTCGATAAACAATTCAAATTTATCTAATGTTAGTAGAGCTAAAGTGTTTATTTATATCGGAAACACACTAATTAAGACTTACACGATGCCAACAGGATTAAAAGGAACTATTTGGATTCCTTTTTTAATTGATGAAATGGGAAACATTGTAAATGTTGGTGACTTTAAAAATGCAACAAGTTGGGAAGGCGTAAGTACGATTTTAAGAAACTATCGATTTGACGGAGATCAATCTGTCGTGACCAGTTCTGATAAAAATGAATCTACAATTATTAATAGAAAAGGAGAAGAAGAATACCATGCAGGACATTTAGAGAATGCTGTCTTTTTATATCAAAGTGCAATAGAATTAAATTACAAAAACGGACAAGCGTATAGTAACTTAGGATTAGCTTTTCAGAAACTGAATAAAGAAGCAGAAGCATTATGGGCCAACCGTAAAGCAATAGATTTAGCCTCTGGTAACAAAGCACATGTTGTTAGAGCTAGCTCTTACTACAATATTGCTAAAATATATGAGAAAAAACAACAATGGCAAGATGCATTAGACAACTACAAATCTGCTAAAAACAATAGAGAACACAGAGCTTATAACGAAGGAATTGCAAGAATGACTGAAAAATTAAGATAGACCATGACCTACAATACAACCTTTATTTACAGTCTATTTTTATTACTTCCATTTTTTGCTTTTGCGAATAATTTAAATGAAGACACGGCTAACAACTGGCCTTTAGCATTAGAGTCTAGTACTAGTTTTGATGTTGCTTCTAAATGTGAAATGCTTGTTTTTATTGAAGTTTATAATGACTACGATGCATTATCAGACACTGATTTAGCCCAAAGGATTAAAGTTCCAAAGGCTAAATTAAAATCCATTACACAATGGAAAAAAGAAACCAAAGCAAGACTAATCGCCAACTTCTCCAAGCTATCTGACGCTTCTTTAAAAGACGTAATTTGCATTAATAACAATAGTACATGGGAGATTTTATCTGCTTTAGACTTACAATCCGATATGCCAGCTAATTTTTTAGACTGGTATAAAACGACGCAAGCATTTTATACAGATTACATTGGAGAACAAATAAGATTAGCTGCTTTATTTCCTAAAATCACAAGTGAAATTCTACAATTTTCAGAAAATGAAATTCAAGGACATGATTTTAAAGACAAACACTTTTTATTAACTTTTGACGATGGTCCTACTGCCGTCAATGGTAATACAGATAAACTTATCAAAGTACTAAATAGCTATGACTTAACAGGGCAGTTTTTTGTGCTAGGAGATAATTTAGAGCAAAGACTAAACGCTACATCCAAAGAAGCTGTAAAGCAACTATATGGAGATAACAAAGTGTTTTCTCACGGAAAAGTCCATAAAGCTCATCAAAAATATGATTCATGGAAAACGTCTATTGACTACACGAGTACTCTGATTAATAAAATCTATCCTGAAAATAATGATAAGCTTGTGTATTTTAGACCACCTTACGGACAACGTAATACAGCAATGACAGACTATTTTACAGAGAAAGACTCTAAAATAATTTTATGGAATATCGATTCTAGAGATTGGAGTTCCAAATTAAATGTACAGCAAGTCGCAGACAGACAAATTAAATTAATGTTATTATGGAGACAAGGGATTTTGCTATTTCACGACATCCATACTAAAGTTCAAAAAGCGGTTCCTATTATTCACAACTATTTTAAAAATACAACTATTGTTTGGATGACACCAGACGCTATTTAAGACCAAATAAATTATTAACCAACACCATTGCACAACAATGACAGAAAACAAACAATTTATATTTGATTCTATTTATAATCAAGTTAGAATGGGATTTCGTTCCCTTTCAGAAATTAAAGACGCTATACTTGAAGAAATTGAAGACAATGGTTTCGAGGAAGAGATTTCAGAATCTTGGGCGTTTCAGAATATTACGGAAGCATACGATACGTTACTTTCGGAAAGTAAACATTGGAGTCATCCTACTGATACCGAAAAATTAATTAAAGCTTTTGATGAGCTGTGTGCCATTAATATCATCGCACTACACAACGCTGGATATACAACTAGTGATGGCGAATATGAAGTGGTAGAAATAGAAAAAGCGCTACGACAAAAACAATCCCCTTCTGAGGGGTATTGTTTTTATCATGAACAAGACTTGTCTAGAGCAATCACTCCAGAAAATTCAAGCCTATATATTGCGTACCAAAAAACTGAAAACACCGACGATAGCGTCACACTAAAAGTAGGACAAAAAGTAGTCGAAATTTTAACCAAAAACGGACTTAAAGTCGACTGGAAGGACGATATTAATTCTAAAATATTGTTGCCTGATTTTAAATGGCAGCATCTTTATGACGACAATAACAGAGACTTACAAGATTATGAAGATGCTTTAGACCTCTTACTAAAACCAGCACAACCCGTTACTGAGCCGAATGCTACTACTGGATTTTTAGCTAAAATTAGAAGTTTATTATTTAAATAAAATCTATTACACAGTTAACGACATTGTAACACATAATCCATTAGCTTTCAATTAATTTTACGATAAGAAACCAACATACCACCTATCATCATGACGTTTGTACTAGATCATATTGCACTATCAGTAAAGGACGTGGACCTGTCGATTAATTTTTATAAAACCGTCTTTGGATTACAATCCATAAAAAACACAGCCTCCAATTCAAAAACACAATGGCTAGCATTGACGGATACTAAACAAATCCACTTAATACCTAGACCAGAATTGGACGTTAAAACCAATAAAGCCGTTCATTTTGCATTGGCAACACCCAATTTTGAATCGTTTATTAGCCATCTTAAATACTTAACCATCCCTTATTCGGATTGGCGTAATACCAAAAAAAAGGACTATGTTCGTGATGATGGTATAAAACAAATTTACTTTCAGGATCCAGACGGCTATTGGATTGAAGTTAACAATGCGATTTAAGTTGTGCTTGATTATAGTTAAGACCTAAACTTTACAACCCAAAACCAATCATTATACAACATTACTAAAAGGTCATAACTAGGTGAAGTTAATGACGCTTTAAAAACAAAATATTAAATGGAAAATGAGCATACAAAAATAGTAATCATCCCAGGACTTGGTGGTTCTAACGCTAATCATTGGCAATCCTATTGGTTAAAACAATATGATAACACTTTAGAGATTGTTCAGGACAATTGGGATGCCCCAAAACTTGAGCTTTGGCTAAAGACCTTACAAGACTGTTTAATAAAAATTGATTCCCCTACGGTTTTAGTCGCCCATAGTTTGGGAGTGTCCTTAGTGTTGCATTGGGCACGACAATATACTAATCCCCATATAAAAGGAGCGTTATTAGTTGCACCTGCAGATGTGGACTCGCCAACGCATACACCAGAAAGCATTAGAGGATTTTCACCTATGCCAATAACAACACTTCCATTTTCGTCCATAGTAGTTGCCAGTGAGAATGACGACTATGTAAGTATACCCCGTGCAGAATATTTCTCAAAACAATGGGGTAGTGATTTTATAAATATTGGAACTAAAGGTCATATTAACTCAGATTCAAATTTAAAATATTGGGAAGAAGGACAACGTATTTTGGACACTTTACTAGATAAAACAGACTAGACTATTCCGTTTAATCACTTGTATCTATTCGGTTTTTCTGATAGCACATCAATTTATTATGGTCTTTTATTCTCTAGCTTATTTAGTGTAAAAGCGACTCCAAATAAAAATAAATTAAAAATAATTGATTTAAAAGTGTAACAAATACTGATTTTTTAATCAAAGGGGTATAACCTTTAAAAAATCAATACCATTATGACCAAATTAATTAAAATCAGTGTCCTTTTTATTATTTGCTTAAACTGTACAACTAGCTTTGCTTTACAAACCACAAACACTAAAACGGAGGCAGCGTCCCCTACTCCTTTTACAGTTGACATTACAGGCGAAGGACAACCGATATTATATCTTCCAGGATTTGCAACACCAGGTACTATATGGACAGAAACTGTAACACACGTAAACTTAGACCGTAAATCATATCTATTCTCCTATGCAGGTTTTAATGGTAATCCACCTATCGCAATGCCTTGGTACGCGACCATTAAAACTGCAATTATCGACTATATAAAAGCAAATAATATGTCCGATGTTATAATTGTAGGTCATAGTATGGGTGGTAATTTAGCTATCGATATAGCAGCTGCATTACCTAATACCATTTCAAAAATTATTATAGTCGATGCGCTGGCCTGTATGCGAGACGTTATGATGCCTAATGTGCCTGCAGATAATTTTTATTATGATAGTCCATACAACACACAAATGCTTGAAATGGATACAGAACAATTTAAAAGCATGGCGCTTATGATGGCTTCAAATATGACTTTAAACCAAGATAAAGTAGAAACTATCACTAATTGGTTAGTAAATGCTGATCGAAAAACTTGGGTCTATGGTTACACCGATTTGTTAAAACTAGACTTAAGACCTATTTTATCTAAAGTACAATGCCAAACTTTAATTTTAGGCGCTTCATTTCCTGACGCAAACCTCGCAGAACAGAATTATAAAAAGCAATATGCTAACTTACCAAACAAAACAATTGTAATGGCTTCCAATAGTAAACACTTTATAATGTTTGATCAACCAGACTGGTTTTATAAAACTGTAACCAATTTTTTGATTGATGAAAAATAATAAAAACACCTCGTTTGAAGCCATTTATAAGCAACATCATCCTATGGTTTTGCAAATGTGCTTAGGGTTTGTAAAAGGTGACCAGGCTATTGCTAACGATTTGTCGCAAGATATATTTATTAGTATTTGGAGCAATTTAGACACCTTTAGAGGCGCTTCCACATACAAAACTTGGATTTACAGAATAACCGTAAACACCTGTCTGCAATATGTAAAAAAAGACAGCAAGGAAAAGCGTGTCCCTAAAATGGAGCTAGAAAATCAAACCGCTATTACAGATACAGAGCATACCCCAAACCATGAGGTCTCTGATTTATATAAAGCCATTGGACAACTAAAAAAAATAGACCGTTTAATTATCATGATGGTTTTAGATAAACAGGATTATGACAGTATATCAGAAGTTATTGGTATTAATGCCATAAACGTCAGAGTTAAAATCCACAGGATAAAAAAACGTCTTCAAACAATTATAAAAAACAATACAAATGAGTAGCGATTTTCAAGACCTTCAAAACAAATGGGACCACAGCAAAAGCAGCTTGGACCAAACGGCTACAAACTTTGATAGCTTATATGCAAAAATTAAACATAAAGAAAGAGACAATTATATGTTCTATTATGGGACTATAACCATCTTATTAATCACACTAGTCGTAATCGCTCTGTTTTTCTATCACGTTGCACCGGTAAAAACATTAGTCAGTAAAATTGGAGTTGGATTAATGCTTGGTGGTTTGATTTTTAGAATTTACATCGAAGTGATTAGTATTTACAAAGCAAAACAAATAAACACTTTAGATAATGCTTTGCAAGCAGTAGACAACACCATAAAGTTTCATCAATTTAGAAAAACAATCCATCAAGTGATTGCCCCAATTATCATTATATTATACACCATTGGTTTTTATCTAATCACGCCAGAATTTAGTTTACACATGCCTTTTTGGAATCTAATACTAATTGATGTGTCTTATGTGGTTATTGGAATTATCCTATTTATTGTTATAAGAAAAGCAGTAAAAAAAGAAATGCACAAATTAGCAGAAATTTTAAAGTTAAAAAAAGACTTAACGGAGTAATAATCAACTTAAAAAAACAAAAGTTTAGAGATATTAGACACTTGGTATTCTAAATAAAACTAGTAACTTCCCGTTTAAATTAAATACTGATATAAACATTAAAATAACAAAATATCAGGCTTATGTTAGTCAAAATTATGATAAAGAATATTGCAATTATATTACTAAGTTTTGTGTCTACTATTTTAATTGCACAGACAAAATCGAATTTATCAGATTTATCCCCATTAGAAAATGCAAAAATTGTGTTGCTTGGTGAACAAACTCACTTTGATGGAGCCGTTTTTGACAAAAAAGTTGACCTTATAAAATATCTACACGAAAAGCTTGGATTTAACATCCTAATTTTTGAGAGTGGACTCTATGACAATTACAAAGCACTACAACTATATCAATCTAAAAAAGAAAATATAAATATCTATAACCAGAGTATCTTTTCTATGTGGACTGAAACATCGGCTTTTAAAGATCTTTTAGACTATGCAGAACAAAATCCTGAAATTAAAATTTTAGGCTTCGATAATCAAGAAACTTCTCTTTTTAAGGAATATTTTATTCCAGATTTAAAAAATCTATTGAATAAAAACGCAATGGATTTATCAGATAAAATTTATACTCAAATAGAAAAAACTTTAGTTTACCGAGATTTAGATAATTATATCAACAATCAAAAAGACTCTTTAGAATTGTACAAAGTCTTTAATACAATAGAAAATCAACTGTCTAAAATTAAAAACGAAAACTTTGACACTAAAATAATTAAGCAGACATTCAAAAGTGTAGTTTCAGATTTTGATTTTACACTCAAATTAGCACAAAAAGAAAAAGTTTACATCCAAAATGCAAGAGATAAACAAATGGCAGAAAATTTAGTTTTTTTGCAACAACAGTTTCCAAATGAAAAAATTATTGCTTGGGGAGCGAGTTATCATTTTTCTAACGAACTTAATAAATTTGAGTTCACTAAAACTACAGAGAACTATATTACGGAACTTCATAAACTTTCAAAAAAACTGACTTCACATAGTCATTCAACTCTGGAAGAAGATATTAGCAATATTCAAGAGTTAAAAGATGCTATACCAATGGGTAAGTTATTAAAAAAACACTACGGAGAAAAATTATACAGTATAGGTTTTACATCATTTAATGGTGTCTATTATGGTGCAGACAAAGTTGAATTTCCAATTTTAGAACCACCAAAAAAAAGTTTAGAATCTATTCTGTTTAGTCAAAACACAATCCCAAAACTTATAGATAAAAGTAATTATCCTAAAGGAACTTTTTATTCTTCAACTTTAGGTTATCTGCCTATATATGCAAATTGGAATACTATTTTTGATGGAATTTATTACATACCTAAAATGTATCCACCAAAGTATAGAGATTATAACGAAACCTCTCAAACAACTTCTATAACACAAGAATCAAATTTAAGTGGAATTGTAATAGATAGCGAATCTAACCTACCAATTCCATACGTAGATGTTTATTATTCTTCAAACAATAAAAGTTCAATCGCAAATAGTAATGGTCAATTTACTATATCAAAAAATAATAAATCAGATGATTTTCTTTTGTTTTCAAGTTTTGGTTATAAATCTGATTCTATTCAAGTAAGTATTACAAAGACCACTGAACAACTAAAAATAAAACTTCAAAAAACAGAAAACCTAGTTGGTTTAGATGAAATAGTTTTAAAAAGCACAAAAGTACTCACAGCAAAAGAAATACTAAAAAGAGCAAAGAAAAAAATAGAAGACAATTATGTTCAAACACCTTTTAATCAAAATTTCTTTTATAAAGTCCAGCAGTACAGAAAAGACTCGTTAATTTTTAATGAAGAGGCAATAATAAAAACTTACTTCAAAAAAGGGAATAGCGGAACGAATAATCCAGAAAATAACATTTTTGGAACTGTTTCAGAATTAAGGAACACCACTGAAAATTTCAACAAAAAAAAAGAAAGTGGAATTGGAAATTTATGGAAAATGATAATTAGAGATATTATTTTGAGTAAGACCAATGTTTTATATCGTTCTTCTAGTTATGACTTAAAGAAAGAAAATTCTATTGATTATAATGGTAGAAAAGTTTATAGAATTAGCTTTATCAATAATTCGCCTGGTTCTTATTCTACAGGATATGGTTATCCATCGCCTTTAGCTTCAAGCGGTGTAATTTATATCGACAAACAAAATTTTGCTGTTCTCTATTACGAGCATTGTATAGCACGACAAGAATATACGTCAAAGCGTTCTAATTACAAATTTCAAAGGTTTCATAAAATCGTTCAGTCTTATAAAGAAATTAATGGTAAATATTTTATCAACTTATTTAAGGTTATTGATAAAACCAATTATTATTCTATATCTGACAGTACTTTTTTAAATAGCTACTATACAATAAACAACTTGATGTCAACCGATGTAGAAATTCAAAATGTAAAGACAATTGAAAGACCAATAAGAGATTTAAAACAAAAAATTAAATTAGATTTACAAACAGAGTTTTGGAAAAACAATGTTTTCTATATTGAGGATAATTTATACAAATTTGACATTTGCGAATAAAATTTTTATCTATAAATTTATGTAACAGTCCTCTAAAAAGCCCAAAAAAAAAGTCTTTGTTGTTTCTAAAGAAACTCACATTTTAAAATTTGGCTATTTATCAATACACTATGAACTGTCTTTTTTGTGCATTATGTTTGATATACTAAAATTAAAAAAACAAAAAACTATCTCTTTGTAAACTATTCAAGTTTAAAATATAGCCAATAAACAACATATATCCTTTTACAAAAAAAAGGTTAAACATAGTAAAAACAAAATTTTAGAACTAATTGATACTTGACATTCTAGAATAAAACCATTAATTTCGACTTTAAATTAACTAGTATGATCAAATAGTATACTGCTGTTGTACCAGTGTCAATACCTAGTGATTTCCGCAAATAAAAAAAGGTTTCCATGACAATAGAAAATATAAAACATCGCTTATTAGATAAAGAGGAATTACAAGAAATTGACTTTGAATATCAAGCAGGAATAGAATTTATTTTTTGGTATTACGATATGGGAGATACAGTTTCTAATGAAGATTTGATTACTGGAATAAATGTTGTTTTATCAAAATTAAGAGCAGGTTTGGACTATCCTGTTGCAGAATATGAAAGTGACAGAGAAGTTACAACTTTAATGGGATTTACACTGGGACAAATATTACATGAGTCATTTAATTGGAAATGGATATATGTTAATGATAGCGATTTAGACTTTGGTGGCTATACCATTGTTAATCCTGAGACTAATTTTGGTATATCAATTGAAGACTTATTTTTTAAAACTATTTTTTATAAAAAAGAAATTCATTTTACCGAATTGGGAGCTCTATTATTAGATCATAAAGCACCAAAACTTGATCACTCAGGATTTGAAATTTATCAACCTTGGAAATATGATTATAGTGCGTTATTTACTAAACGCAATTCAGAACCGGAGAAAAAAAATAGCACCTTAGAAAACGTCCCTGAGCAGAAAATTGAAGTAAAGAAATCATTTTGGAAAAGGCTGTTTGGTGGACAATAAAAACGTAGTAGAAAAAAGCCTCTAATCTTATACGTCATTAGTGTATTTTTATAAAATATCTGTAATACTATAGCAACTATCCATTTACTGTAATATTACAACGCTGTAACATCAGTATTATGTTAGCAATAATTCAATAAAATAAAAAAATGAATTCTAAAAATATTTCAAAGTATATTGTCATCAGCATTCTATTAATAGCATTATTTTATAAAGTACTTCCCTATTATTATCGTTTTATTCATGACTCACTTCAATTACACTTTCCTTTAGTCATTTTGGAAATTATATTACTACTGTATTTGATTTTCCTTATAGTTAAGTCTAAATATTTATTAAATACAATATTCAAAAAAATTATAAAATATAGTTTTTTATTCACGCTATCCACTGCAATAATTGGTGGATATTGGCTATTTGCTTGTCAAAAAGGAATTTTTAGAGTACAAACATCTGCATTTTTTATACACACTTTAATTAATAGCATTTTATTTGTGTTTTGGTCAATTATATTAATTTCAAAAATTAAAAACACAAAACACTCGTTTAATGATTTATTCATTAGTCTACTATCTTTACTAATTATAAGTGACATTTTTATGTTTAGCTACAATTGTATTGATACTTACTTAAAATCAATTAATTATGCAAATCCTGGAAGTATAAGCATGCCTGGTTTTCTGTCGTTTTCTATCTCGCAGTTTTCTATGTCGAATATTAATTTAAGAGTTATTCTAACATATATAATTGAATCGCCTCTAATATTATCACTGTTCATAATATTTTACTATAGTTCCTATATGCTATTCGCTAAATACAAAAAAAAGGGTGTTTATTCTTTAGTACCAATAAAAAAAGATTTGATATTTCTGGAAATTTCTAAAAAACCTGCTTGGTGGATTATTTTCTTATTAATTCCTTTTATTAGATTAGTTCCAAAATATTTTATAAACGTAACACTAGCTAAACATTATAGCAAAAAGAGTAGTTTTGCCTTTGGTATGACATTAATCCCTTGGTTATTTTATGGGAAATTGATCCTAAACGACAACAATATTGCTAACATTGTATCTAAAAAATAACGCTTACCCTTTTACTAACATTAGACTTAACATTTTAAAAGCTAAGAATAAAAAATTCAATTCTAGATCTAAATTAAAACAATGAAACTTATTAATAACATCGCTTTTTTAACAATGTCCATATTACTAATTAATTGTTCAAAAAAAGAGGTTAAATATTTTACAGCACAAGAAATAGACTGGAAAATTGAAATCCCTAGTAAATGGACTATTGAAAATCAAAGCGTATTAAATCAAAATATTAAACAAGGTGAACAATTAATAAAAAAAACAGTAGACAAAGATTTTGAATTGGGAGGGAAAGAAATTAGCTTAATTACCTTCCGGAAAAATACATTATCTAAACTCCAGGCCTCCATAATACCTTTTAAAGAAAGTTATAAAGGAGAGTGGTATGATAAATATCCCTTAATAAAAGAATACATTTTTAATGTATTTAAATCACAAAGTGTTATTGTAGATACAACATCAAATACAGAAAATATAAGTGGTGTTACATTTGAAGTGTTTAACTTAAAAATATCTAAACACAATAGAGCAGTGATGGAACAAAATATGTATCGCACCTATATAAACGGCTATGATTTTATTATAAATATAACTAGTGATAAACCTTTATATAAAAAGCAACTAATCCAAACTTTAAGAAATTCTAAATTCAAAAACAACATATAATAAGAATATGAAAAAATGGCAATTTTATTACATCCTACTTATTAGTGCTTTAATATCAGTAATGAGTGTAGGCATGCTTAAAGAAGTACTAAGATTAAATAAAACAATTAATATTCTACCTTTAATTATTGTTTTTCTATTATTTCTCTTTTCGGGAATTCTAATCTTTAACATAAAAAAGATAAAATTAAATATAGAAAACAGTTTTTTCCTTGATAATAAAATTTACATTAAAACAGCAACTATCGCATTGTCTATACTAACATTAATTTTTATTGTTGTTCAAATAATTACTTTCATTAAACTTGCTGAAAAAGGTTTTACACCTTCACCCCTATTATATATAGTAACAATTGTTTTTTCTGTTTACATATTCTTTTTAATAAAGCTATTTATTGAGCTACAAAAAGCATCTGATATTAAAAATGATTCAGAGCAAAATATGGGTAATAATGACCTAGACCTTAATAAAATTAACCTAAATGAATTTAAATTCTTAGGCGAACTTTCAAAAAAAATAGATCAAAATCGATTTAGCAAAAAAAAAGAATTAAATATTGACAAAAAAGCATACAAAAATTACAGACCAGTATTGCACTCTAAAAAATATAATGATAGCGGTGATTTTATTTTGAATTTTACTAACAAAGAGGATTTAAAATTCACAATTCTTATTCAGCACTTTTCTTCTGTTTCCATAAAATTTAATGATTATAAAAAATCCAATGAGCTAATTGAAAAAGAAGTTTATAAAACACTAAATATTTTATAACATTTGCCAGTATTCATAATCAATAAACGACGATATAATATTTTAGTAAGTTAATTAAATCCAGGTATTTGCAAAGCTTAATTATCCTTGTCTGTTTAAATTCAAGCTTAGTGTCTTTAAAGGTTTGTTGTTTTTATAAATAAAAAGTCAAATACATTGTTAATGGTTTACAGTTTAACTTTTTCAGCAAATCATAATTCATTGAAATTAAAAAAAACAAGAATGCAAAAAAAAGCTTTAATACTATCAATACTTTACATCATAGTTATTTTGACTTTAACATTTAATATTTATAAAACTGATAGTACTTCTATTTTAATAATTGCATTAGTTAATGCTGTGTTTTTTATTTTCTTTATTCGAAAAATCTATAAGAAATACAGTGATAATTACGCATTAAAAAATAATCAAATTAACTTTAAAAATTCTAATGCTGAAAATTTAAAAAAAATATCTACAAAACCATTTTTATTCGGACTTGAAAATAAAGTTATTGATGATTATGCGTTTTACTTTGATGATGAAAATTTTTATGCCATAAATAAAAAATCTCAAAAATCAATTTTTAAGCTTACTGACATAACAGAAGTTAGCAAAACGTTTTTTACTGTAAACAATAGACGAATTTGGCAAATAAAAATAAAACCACCAGGTAATATTAAAGAAGAACATTATAAGTTTGCACATAATTATTCTATATGGAACAACAACTTCCCGCTTTTCCATAAGAAAATGAATCTTATTAATCCGTCAATAATAAAAACAAAATGGAGAATCTGGTCGAGATAACATGGCTTAACAAACAATAGCTTTAAGAATAAACTACAATGCTTACTTTTAATTTTTTTTTAAACATAAACTTAGTCATTAATAGGAAACACAAGTACTTATCCTAAAAAAAAAGAACTATTGTTGATCTAGAAATCAATAATACTTCACATTGTAAACTAAAACATATATCTTCGAAAATAAATTAACATTTAATACAAATCACTAAAATGAGGTGATCTCTGTGTTACGTTAACGAAACTTACAACTAATTACACACTAAAAAAATATGAATGGAATAAGAATAGTACTACTTGGAGTTGGAATTTTAATATTAATAATTAACCTTTTTATTAACTCGGGAAATCTTTTTAAAATAGTTTCGTATTGTTTTCAAACTAATAGTATTAGTCAATATTGGACTTTATTTTTTAAAAGTTCAGTTAGTGGTAGAGCTGTTATTTCTTCGATTTTAGGGTTTATTCTAGCCTTGTTAATTTTTATTGCTATCACTCCTTTTGTTTTAATAAGAAAAAGCATCAACGGTAAAAAAACATCAGCTATACTGGAGGAAGGGTTGTTATTTCAATATCAAGATTTAAACTTAGAAAATGAAGACTTGCATTATACTTCAAACATAAATCAAGTTACGGGTTTACAATTAGACCATATTAAAGCAACAGGGAAGATTAGAATTGACGCTATAATACTAATAAGTGAAATAGATAAATTATGTAAAACCCATAACAAAGCATTTACATATTCTGTAATGGAAAAAATAATACTTAATGATAAAAAAGAGGCGTTAGCACCTATAATTTTAACCCTTGATGGAAAAAAAATGCCAACATATTTTATATTTAATGAGACTCATAAATCTCAATTTTCAAAAATTAGAAATACACTGTACAATAATGGGTATAAAAACTGCATATACTTCTCCACTATCAGAATGTAAAACTAGAATACGATAAAAAGTAATAAATCTTTAAAAACAAGTCATAACTGAGATATAGCAGCCTTAGAATAAACCAAATTATATGAAAATAGCAAAGAAAATAATTAAATGGTTTTTATATTTTTTTCTTATTCCTACAACATATATAATTGTTTCTTTACTCTTATCTTCAATAACAATTGAGCGGAAAGAGAGTCATAGTAATGTTAAAAAACTGATATATCTAAATACAAATGGTGTGCATTTAGATATTTTAATTCCTATAGAAAACATCAATAGTTTTGTCTTATCTGATCTAAAATATAATAAAAACGAAAAGTATTTATCTTTTGGTTGGGGCGATGAAAACTTTTATATCAACACTCCTACTTGGGGCGACTTAACCTTTAGCAATGCTTTTAAAGCTATGTTTTTAAAAAGTTCGACATTAATGCATGTCACACGCTACAAACAGAAGCATTCCGATTGGACTGCAATAAAAGTAACGCCATCAGAATTAGATAAACTGAACACTTATTTATTAAATACATTTGAGACCACTAAAAACGGAAAAAAAATAATTATTAAAAACAAAGCGTATTCTTCTACTGATAATTTTTATAAATCAAAAGGAAGTTATTCCTGTTTTAACACGTGTAACAGTTGGGTAAATAATGCATTTAAAGAAAGTGATTTAAAATCGTGCTTTTGGACACCCTTCGATTTTGGATTAATTAATAAATATAACTAAACTACAATCGTAAAAATCCTATCTTTTTTAATGCTAGTTAAAACCTGTGATTTAAATCATGAAACAAAATGTTTTATGCATCAATTATTTCAGATTAAACAGTAATTACCCGTAGTCCAAAAAAAATATAAATACATCTACAATAACCAGGATAATATTAAAGCGAACTAGCTCCAGATATTTTAATTTAAAACGGCTAACTTTCGTTTTAGATTAACACGTATTATTCAAAACAGGACAAAACGCTACAATGGAAGAAAAACCAAGACTTTCCAGATTAACCGCTATTTTAACCCAATTGCAATCAAAACAACTATTAACGGCTCGTGAAATTGCAAAAAAACATAATGTAAGTATAAGAACAATATACCGAGACATTAAAACACTTGAAAATTCAGGTATTCCAATTATTACTGAGGAAGGAAAAGGTTTTTCTTTAATCCATGGTTTTAATCTTCCTCCAGTCATGTTTACGGAAAAAGAAGCAAATGCGTTGATTACTGCAGAACAACTGATACTAAAAAACAAAGACGACTCTTTTGCTAGAGAATACCAAAATGCAATCTCAAAAATAAAAGCCATTTTACAACACTCGCAAAAAGAGAAAATCGAATTTTTAGCTGAAAAAATACACTTCAGAACTAATGCAGAACATCAAAAAACCAGTAATCATTTAATGAGCATCCAATCTGCTATTTCTGATTTTAACCTTATCGACATTGACTATCATTCTTTACAAGATAAAAACACCAAGCGTACTATTGAGCCTTTTGCTTTATATAGCACACAGGACAATTGGCTTTTAATTGCGGTCTGTCGCTTACGGAATGACTTTAGAGCATTTAGATTAGATCATATTACTACATTGACTGTTCTCGAGCAACATTTTGAACCTCAAAAAATAACGCTTCAAGAGTACTTTGAAATTTGTAAAAAAAAATGCACATCAACCCCTGACATACCGTTGTCATAACCTGTATTTACTTTTGCTGCAAAATTAATCATAAAGACATTAAAAAATGAACACAGTAACAGTTAAAGCATTTAAAGTAATCGGTATTTCGGTAAGAACAACCAATCAAAACGAGCAAGCAGCACAAGATATTAGCGCATTATGGCAAAAATTTATGTTAGAGGGAATTCTTGATAAAATTCCTAATAAAATAGATACGACTGTGTATTCCATCTACACAGATTACGAAAGCGACTATACACAACCGTATACTACCATTTTGGGTTGTAAAGTCAAGCACTTAAATGAAATACCAAATGGGATGGTTGGTAAAACTATTAATGAAGCAAAATATAATAAGTTTACAACTAAAGGCGATTTAGCAAAAGGATTAATTATTAAACAATGGAAAGCAATATGGACTATGGATTTAGACCGCGAATATACGGCAGATTTTGAAGTCTTTGGAGAGAAAGCACAAAACCCACAAGATGCAGAAATTGATATTTTAATTGCTGTTAAATCATAGTAACAAAAATGAGTACAGACATTGATAGCTATTATTTAGAAAAGGACGAACCAGATAAAAGTTGCTTACTGACTTTAAGAGAGTGCATGCTTAGACAAGATAAAAACATTTCGGAAACACTAAAATGGGGAATGCCTTGTTTTATTTACAAAAATAAAATATTCTGTTATCTATCGACTGATAAAAAAACGAAGGAACCTTATCTTTTAATGGTTGAAGGAAAACACTTAAACCATCCAGAATTAGAAAAAGGGCAACGCTCTAGAATGAAAATTTTGAGAATAAACCCTAATATCGATTTACCCATTGCTTTTATTAATGCGCTATTAAATGAAGCACTAGACTTATATAGACTTGGAATTATAAAAACTAAATAATAACGAGGTATTAACAAGGCGATCAATTTTTCAAATAGTCTGCAAAATGGTTAATTTTGCAGGCTATTTTACAATAAAACAGTTCTAGTAAATATGGCGGCACACGTCTTTTTCTAATGCTCCAATGACAACATCTCAAATCACTTTTAACGTATTAAAACAAACTTTAAAATAATAACCTGCTCAATCACTATTCTTCATTTAAATATAATGCACAAAACAATTAGGACGTCATACCTATTGGAAATAGTGTTTGTAAACTGTAACTTAGCAACACCCAATTAATTCAAAAAGCTTATATTTCTATTATTATTATTATTTGAATATCAGAAACTTTAGTCATTATCAGATTGGTTACATACCATACAAATTAAGAACGAAAAATGAACATTTCAAAAATAAAATTAAATTTAGATATATGTAATATTCTTTTAAAACCAAAGGGTAGTATTTCTAGTAAAGAATTTTTGATTGGTATAAGTATTTTACTCATAATTACCTTTTATCAAACATTAACCGAAAATCTATTAATAAACGTTTCCACAATTTTAAATCAATTAAATAATGATTTATTAACTATTACGGCATTAAATATTACACCAACTGCTTTAAGTTTACCAACAAACTCCTATTTTCTAATATTCCTGTCTTGTCTCATTTTATGCTACAAAAGAGCTATCGACTTAAACTATACACCCATCAAAGGCATCGTTTTTGGCATCATCTTGTATTTAGGATTTAGTTTTAATTTTGTAGGGTCTATCAAATTACTTACTTTTTATACTGTTAATGACGCTCAAGTTATCGCAAAAACAAATAATTATATGACTACATATAATATATTAAGTGGTTTAATAACATTATTAGCCATCGTTTTAGTTGTTCATCTTTCTGTAAAAAAAGGAAAAAAAGAAAGTTTTATAGTGGACAGTATAATGTCTAAATATATTCTAAATTTAGGAAAAACGATTTTGCTTTTTATTGGATTTATTTTTGTTCTGGCTATACTTTATTCCTTTGTAAAACTTAATATTGAAATTATTAGTATGTTATTAGGAGTTGCTCTTTTAATCGTTTTATTTTATTATCTCTATTTAAATTACAAAACAACCAAAGGCTTTCGTGTTCTTTTTTATTTTAATCTTGGTATATTAGTGACCTATTTATTTTCTCTGGTTGGGTATTTTTATATGACTAAAATATCTGTAAATTTTGTAATCTTAAAACTTTATCCTTCTCTATTTACTATTATCAATATGTTATTTATATTAACTAACCTTAGTATTATTTCGGTACAAACTTTTAAAAACAACACTACTAACACCTAATAAAAATGACTCAGGCTTAGTCCTTAATTAAATAGTCATTGCGAGTTTATAAGGTCCAATTTTCCTTCATAAAATATTGATATAAAACTTTAAAATTGTTCTAACACATCAAATTATACATCATTTACAAAACCATGAAAATTATATTTAACGACAGTGTAATTGATAATAAGATAGTTGAACCTGACTACGAAGCTGAATTTAATTCTGCGAAAGCGAACGGATTTGAAACTGACATATTCAGTTTTGAAGCATTAGAAGACGGACATATAAATAATGCTCTAAAATACATTCAACCTTCTAAAAATATAGAACTAGGTATTTATCGCGGTTGGATGATGACACCAGAAATTTACAACCAATTTTACATTGGACTTTTAAAAAAGAATATCAAGTTGATTAACAATTCGACGCAATACAAACATTGTCATTACCTACCTGAGTCCTACGATAAAATAATTAACGAAACGCCAAAATCAAATTGGACCAAAGATATTTCCGAGACCAGTATCCTAGAGTTATCACATCAATTTGGGAATAATCCAATAATTGTAAAAGATTACGTAAAATCGGAAAAGCATAACTGGAATGATGCTTGTTTTATACCAAACGCATCAGACGCAAATAAAGTTAAAGAAATAGTAAGTCGATTTCTGGAATTACGAGGAGATTATCTAAACGAAGGAATTGTTTTCCGAGAGTTTATAGAATTAGAATTTCTAACCGAACACTCTAAAAGCAAAATGCCATTAACAAAAGAATATAGAATTGTCTTTTTAAATAAAAAAGTTGTACAAATATTCAATTATTGGGACGAAGGAAATTATAACTCTGAAAAACCAAATATTGATTTCTTCCAAAATATTGCTGAGAAAATAGAAAGTAATTTTTTTACAATGGATGTTGCTAAAAAAAAGAATGGAGATTGGATAATAATGGAATTAGGAGATGGTCAAGTTGCTGGCGTTCCTGACAATGCGAATACAAACAATTACTATAATATACTAAAAAAACGGCTCAGCAAATCGTGTTGAATTAATTGCTTATTTTAGTCTATTCATAACATAGTCACTTTTTATGACTCCCGTTTTTGATTTGAAAAATCCTAACATACAAGCATATTTTTCTAGGATTCCCTAATTAGGACACCTTAAAATCCGACATACAATTATTATTTAAGTCCGATTTGATAAAGAATTTAGATTGTATAAAACTGATTTTACTATTAGTTTAATCATCGCAACCACCCACTACTTTTGAAAAATCATAAGATTCTCCTCGTTTAAAATATACATATGAATTTTTAACATGTGTAATTTTACTATCTAGAGTATAATCATATTCTACAAAAACGACATACATACTAGTTCCTGGAGTTGGATTTAAGTTTCCAAAAGTTACATTGGAAATCTCAACACCATCAGGTATATTATTACAATCCTTTATACGCTATATATCCGAAATATCCTTTACTATTTGTTGTTCAATAGTTAGTTTTTCACTACATGAATAGGAAAGCAGTGTAAAAAGAATAATTCCTATAAGGATAGCTGTTTTTTTCATTGGATAAGATTTAATTATGGTAAAGATATTGGTTTATACTAAAGCTACAAATAGAATAAAATATAAATACAATATATCTAGATATAACTATGATAGCGTCATACACCTATTGAAGTTAGTAAAAAATGCTGCTAATTTACACCATTAACTAAAATTAAATATATCTTTAGATCTATTAAACATAAGCTTAATTAAACGTTAACCTGCCTCCTTATTTCTAGGGTAAATATTTAATTCATTAAAAAAGCATAAAATTATAGTAATACTTAAGGTTTCTGATTGAAAAAAAACAAATTAACTTCTATAAACAATGACCTTGAAACTAACGTTAATGTTCTGTTTTACGATGTATTCGTCCTTACTATTCGCTCAAGCCAGTTGGGGGTATTCTGTAAAATTTAAACTAATATCAAAAACAAATGACACTATTTCCGTACAAAATTTTAAAGACGGAACTGTCAAATTATTAAGTGCTCCTTTTGGAGCGCATTCAAATAACACACTTGCATTTGATTCTATTACTAATACATTTAAATTTAGTCAACAAACAATTGCAACCAATTCTATACTAGTGTTCCAAACTCTAAAAGATACAACGGTACTTAATATACAGACGACCAATTTAGACTTAAGACATATAGTGTTAACAGGACATGAGTATTCGTTTAACGTTTGGACGGATGACAAAAGATTTATAAAAAGTAAAATAGACGATAAATACTGGAAACGTAAACATTCTTTTAAATATTATATCTCAAAAAACAGAGGTAAATTAATTAGAACCCAATTAAAGACACTTGTGGAAGTTGAATTAAAATAAGTTATGTAATGATACCTATACACACGAAATAGTAACAAGTAAAAATTAATAAAAAACTACAATTCCAGTACTTTTATTTGGATTGCTAAAAATATAGGTTTTGATGTTTTTTATTAATCATTCAACTTGTTTTTATAAAGTCTTATCTTTGTTTTTCTAAATACTTTAGAAGTGTCTATTTATAGTAATAATCTGGTATATTCCGCAACACCTATCTATCTTATGACTTTACATGTCAAAATTACCACAAGCGCATAAATTTATTGATCTTTCGGATTACGGAAGACCTATTGCCAGAGTTATTGCCAATCGTTTAAAACATACCCAATTTACACCAGTCCATGTAACCTTAGCTTTTATAGTCTCTGGATTAATTGCCATTTACTGTATTATAATGGGCTATTATTGGGCTGCTGCTTTTTTTTTAATATTTAAATCCATACTTGATGCTGCGGATGGCGAGTTGGCTAGAATCAAACAAACTCCATCTTATACGGGACGCTATTTGGACTCGGTGGCAGATATTTTACTAAATGCTATTATTTTTAGTACCATTTGGTATATCACAGAAACTCCTATTTGGTTAACGATACTAGCCTTTTTAGGAATACAATTACAAGGCACATTGTATAATTACTATTATGTTATTTTAAGAAATAAATTTGATGGTGATACGACAAGTCGCATTTTTGAATCCAAAACCCCAATAGCTTTAACTGGCGAAAAACAAAGTCATGTTAATACGCTTTTTAAGCTATACACTTTATTATATGGTGGTTTTGATAAAACTATTTACTTCTTGGATCCAAGAGCAGCCTATGGAAAAGTATTTCCTAAATGGTTGATGACTAGTATTTCGACCTTTGGTTTAGGTTTTCAATTATTAATTATTGCTATATTATTAGTCTCTGATTTAAAAGACTATATCATCCCCTTTTTTGTTGGCTATTCTGGAATGATTTTTATCTTTATAGCTATCCGTAAATTATTTTACAAATAAAAACAGCACCTTTTAAAGTGCTGCTTTTGTTTTATTTAACTGTAACTGTTTTTGCTTTGTCACTATACACATAAGTATATAACCACATCAAGGTAAAGGATGGTATGACGTCAAAACCAGGCAATGCTTCCTCTATAAAACTAAAAACTGCTGCTATTTTACCCACTCTTCCTTTGTATAGTTTAGCCATTAACCAAGCGGACACTGGCGCCCAAATAATATCGGAAAACTCACCAATACCTGGAATAATAAAAGAAACATATCCTAAGGCATCAAAGATTAGCCCTAGAAATAGTTTTGTGTATTTGTTTGTGTCGTTAAAATTCATTTAAAATAATTTGTAATTGCATGATATACAAAGCAAATAGTATTCCAAAAATATTAACTCAATTTAGAGCTTATTAAATTCAAAAATTCTGTGCGTGTTTCGATATTTTCAAAAGCCCCTCTAAACCCTGAAGTTGTTGTAACGCTATTTTGTTTTTGCACGCCTCTCATTTGCATACACATATGACTCGCTTCAATAACTACCGCTACACCTTCGGGTTTTAGAGTATCATTAATACAATCTAATATTTGATGCGTTAAACGTTCTTGTACTTGCAAACGTCTAGAAAAAACATCCACAATTCGTGGTAATTTACTTAATCCTACAATATGACCATTTGGAATATATGCAATATGTGCTTTTCCAAAAAATGGTAAAATATGATGCTCGCAAAGTGAGTAAAATTCGATATCTTTTACAATAACCATATCGTTATATTCTTCCTTGAACATGGCCCCTTTTAATATTTCAGCCGCATCTTGATCGTAACCTTGCGTTAAAAACTGCATGGCCTTTGCTGCACGTTCTGGTGTTTTTATCAAACCTTCTCGATTGGTATCCTCACCTAAATCTTCAATAATATTTTTATAACGTTCTTTGACATCATCAGTAACTTTAATACTATACTCTTCAAATTGTTTATATGGCATCTTTAAACGTGTTTTTCTTTTAATTTATTACTATAATATTTTTTAATCTTATCAATTTTTGGATCAATTACAAACTGGCAATACGATGCTTCTTTGTTTCTGTCGTAATACGTTTGATGTGCATCCTCCGCAATATAAAATGGCCCCAATGCTGTAACTTCGGTAACAATTGGACTATTAAAAACAGCTTCTTTTTCTAATAAGTTAATAAAATCTTCCGCCATTTCTTTTTGGATTTCAGAATTATAAAAAATAGCAGATCTATATTGTGTTCCTACATCATGACCTTGTCTGTTTAAAGTTGTAGGGTCGTGTGTTGCAAAAAAAAGTTCTAGCAACTCTGTATACCTTACTTTATTTTCATCATAAAACATCTGAATACCTTCCGCATGTCCCGTTCTACCCGTAGTAATTTCTCTATATGCAGGATTTTTAATAGTACCGCCTGTATATCCAGAAACTACCTTTTCCACACCTTCTATTCTTAAAAAAACGGCTTCTGTACACCAGAAACAACCGCCTGCAAAAGTAGCTATTTGTAAATTTTCTTCTTTCATTTTATAAAAATAACTATTTCCGCATAGCTTACATTTATCACAGTATAAACAAAATTAATTTTAACGTTTAATTATGAGTATAATTTACCACCAAATTTAGTTTTGTAGCCTAATACTGTAACAAAGCAAAAAAAATAAAGTCTTTACTACAGTAATCATCAACCAAAAATTAAATGAAACCTTACTTACTGTTCCTTTTCGCAATAATAATGTCATATCAATCAATAGCACAAGACAAAAAATCGTATCAAATAAAACGGACTGATTACCCACCAAAAATTGATGGTATTTTAGACGATAAAGCTTGGACTGATGCGCAAATAGCCACAGATTTTACAGAATTTAAACCAGATGTGGGCGATACAGCTACAGCAGATAAAAAGACTAAAGTTAGAATGACTTACGACGATTCTGGTATTTACGTTGCGGCCTATTGTTATGACAAGCCGGAAGATATTATGCGCCAATTTACACAACGTGATAACTTTGGCCAATCCGATTTTTTTGGTTTAATATTTAATCCAAATAATGATGCACAAAATAATACCGAGTTCTTCGTATTTAGTTCAGGTACACAAGCAGATGCTGTAGAAAGTCCTAATTATGGAGAAGACTTTGGATGGAATGCTGTATGGGAAAGTAGCACAAAAATAGTTGAGGATGGTTGGATTGTAGAAATCAAAATACCTTACAGAGCCTTACGTTTTACACAACAGGAAGATCCAACTTGGGGAATCCAGTTTCATAGACATTACAGAAAAACACGTGAACAAACGACGTGGAACGCTATTGATGTCACTAAAGGAAATGTTGGTCTTTATAATGCAGAATTAAAAGGCATTACAAACATCACACCTCCTACCCGATTAAGCTTTTTTCCTTATGCTTCTGGATTAGTTAGTACTTATGATGGTGAGACAGATTCTGATTTTGCGGCAGGGTTAGATATTAAATATGGTATTACAGAAAACCTAACATTAGATGCTACTTTAATTCCTGATTTTAGTCAAGCAGGCTTTGACGATGTGCAATTAAATTTAGGCCCTTTTGAACAACAGTTTTCCGAACAACGTCAATTTTTTACAGAAGGTGTAGATCTATTTAGCAAAGGAAATTTATTTTATTCTCGACGTGTTGGAAATAGTCCCTCTGGACGATTAAACCTAAATGACAACGAGACTATCCAAGAATATCCAGAAAAAGTACAGTTATTAAATGCTGTAAAAGTATCAGGACGAACAAAAAACGGATTAGGAATTGGTTTTTTTAATGCCATTACAGAAAAAACAGAAGTATCTATTACAGATGCAGAAACTGGAGGTAAACGGAGTCAAGTGGTAGAACCTCTTGCTAATTATAACATCATGGTTTTAGACCAACAATTTAATAAAAATTCTTCTGTAACATTAATTAATACAAATGTAACAAGAGATGGCGATTTTAGAGATGCCAACGTTACTGGGTTGCTTTTAGATTTAGTCAATAAAAACAATACTTATGGGGCTGTAGCCGAAGTTAAAATGAGCACGTTTAATGACGTTCCTGATAAAGACAATGGTTATAATGCACAATTTGCTATGGGTAAAAATAGTGGAAAACTAAGATATAGCATAGATTATAGCTATGCTGACGAGAATTATGACATTAACGATTTAGGAATCCTATTCAGAAATAATTATAGTAACTATGGCGCAGATATTAGTTACCGTACTTTTGAGCCTAGTAAAAACTTTAACAACACCTATCTGGGTGCTTGGCTAAACTACGAACAACTAGCTAATCCGAATACTTTTACGGGAGCAAATACTGGTATTGAATTTAATGGACAAACCAAAACACTTCATAATTTAGGAATTAACTCCAATTGGAATATTGGTAAACAATATGATTATTTTGAGCCTAGAAATGGATTTGATAGTTACTTTCTTACCGAAAATTATGCACAAACCAACATGTGGATTTCTAGTAATTACAACTTGTTTTTTGCGATTGATGCTAACTTAGGATATGGCCGTTTATTTAATGAAACACGTAAAAATTTTAATAATGTTTGGTTTGGATTAAATCCAAGATTTAAATTTAATGACAAATTTTTAATGGTATTGGGTTATGATTATGACAATTACACCGCAGACCGAGGTTATGTCAATGGTCAAGAGATTGACGACAGGATTTTGTTTGGGCAACGCGATCGTATAGATATGACAGCAAGTATTTCTGGTAGTTATAATTTTAATTCTTTTAATGCATTAACATTAAGTTTTAGAAACTATTTGAGCACAGTTACTTATGACAACAACCTGTATGTATTACAAAACAATGGAACATTAATAGAATCTGATATCTATACTAAAAACACGATTAGTAGTGACCCTGATTTTGATCCAGACATTAATTTTAATACCTGGAACTTAGATTTAAGCTACACCTGGCAATTTGCTCCTGGAAGTCAACTGACTGCATTATACAGAAATCAAATTTTTAATTTATCTAACAACTCGGAAGCTAGCTTTTTTGACAGTACCGACGATTTATTTAAACAAAAACAACGCAATACATTTTCGCTAAAATTAGTTTACTTTATTGATTACAGCGATTTAAAAAACGTGTTAAAAAAGAAAAGCAAAACAAGTTAATTGTTGTCTAATACTATATTAAGTAGTAATTTTCCGTACTTTATAATTCACTATGATTAAAGCAAAAAATATACATAAGTATTATGACGATTTACACGTATTAAAAGGTGTAAATGTCCACATCAAAAAAGGAGAAATCGTATCTATTGTTGGTGCTTCTGGAGCAGGAAAAACCACTTTACTACAAATTTTAGGAACTTTAGATTTTATTGAAAATAAAAAAGAGAGTCGCCTTGAAATTAACGGAAAAGATATTACCCGTTTAACCGAAAAACAATTAGCACAATTCAGAAACCAACATATTGGATTTATATTCCAGTTTCATCAACTATTACCAGAGTTTACAGCTTTGGAAAACGTCTGTATTCCCGCCTATATAAAAGGAACCAATAAAGCTGACGCTGAAAAAAGAGCGAAAGAATTATTAGACTTTTTAGGATTGTCTCATAGGTACAATCATAAACCAAGTGAGTTATCTGGTGGAGAACAACAACGTGTAGCAGTGGCTAGAGCTTTAGTAAATAATCCTGAATTAATCTTTGCTGATGAACCTTCAGGGAATTTAGATAGCGAAAGCGCAGAAAACTTACACAACCTATTTTTTAAATTAAGAGACCAATTTGGACAAACCTTTGTTATTGTAACTCATAACGAAGAATTAGCCAATCTAGCAGATAGAAAATTAACGATGGTGGACGGAAATATTATTTAATATATGACCAAATTATTTGAATCTATTTTTGCTTATATTAAAAATCCACGTCCAAAACATTTAAAGCACACCAGCTTTGAACAAAAGTTTGGTATTGTTTTACAATGTGTGCCGCTTTGTTTATTAATTGGACTGGGTTTTGGTGTTTTAATTGCTATAATTGAAGCTGCAGGTGTTTATAGTTCTGATACGCATGCTATGAATAAGCTTTTTGAAGAAAAACCTGCAATTTACATCATATTTACTGCAGTAATCGTTGCCCCAATAATTGAAGAACTAATTTTTAGAGGACCAATAACGCTATTCAATAAAAAATATTTTAAAATAGCCTTTTACTTCTTTACGTTACTTTTTGGTTATGTCCATATTTTTAATTTTGAGATTACCCCAAAAATAGTATTATTATCACCACTATTAGTCGCCCCTCAAATAGTTGTAGGAATCGTTTTTGGTTACATCCGTGTGCGTTTAGGCTTAGTGTACTCCATGTTATTGCATGCTTGTTATAACGGCGTTATCGTTATTCCTTCTGTCTTATTAATGAGCTAAAAAAAACTAAAGCCTGTTTTTTAACGCAACCAAAACAGATTTTGTGCATCTACAAAAAAAGTAATGCTAAAAAAAACGGCCTATGCCCTCTTATTTTTTCTTGGGCTTCAATTGATTTTATTTTCTTGTTGTAAAGAAAAAACTTATAGTGTACACCTACAATCTCTGGTTATATATGATGAAACTGATGCTATCATAACCACAACTTCAGAAGACTTATTACTATACATAAATTTTATTTACGACTATCAAGTTATTACTTCAGTAAATACCTATAACTTCAATTTCAACACTGCTCTAGCAACCACTTGCCCTGATAATGTTTATGTTTATGAACATGAGTTTACCAACTTAAATATTACTGCAGACGTAGATATTAATGGTATTGTAGCAGGAGAAAGCCTTAATGAGATTATGAGATTTTCTTATTACGATCGCGACAATAGTTTTGAAATTTACGAATTTTATAATCCTACAAACACTATGGCTACCTCCTTCCAACAATCTCCAGACTTAATAACATTATTTTTTAACGATACAATTGTACCCCCAAAAGCGTTTAAGCTAACCATTACAATTAAAAATTCTAATGAAAATACATTTAAAGTGACTTCTAATACGTATATTATAGAATAAGTACTATCATAAATGAATAAAAAAGACCTCAAAGATTTCCTTGACAATAAAGTAGAACAGTATAATAAGCCCGATTTTATCACTAGTGACCCCATCCAGATTCCTCATTTATTCAGTAAAAAAGAAGATATTGAAATTGCAGGGTTTTTAAGTGCTACTATATCTTGGGGAAACAGAAAAAGTATCATTACCAATTGTCATAAAATGATGGTATTATTAGAACAATCCCCATTTGATTTTATAATGAACCATGAAGAATCTGATTTAGAAAAATTAGAACCTTTTGTACATCGCACTTTTAATGGTCTTGACTTTATAACATTTATTAAAGGTTTACAACACATTTACACCAATCACAAAGGTTTGGAAGCTGTATTTGCCAAACATGCTGAAAAAGATAGCTTACAATTGTCAATACATCATTTTAAACAAACTTTTTTCGAAATAGACCATTTACAACGCACACAAAAGCATATTAGTGATCCTCTTAAAAATAGTGCTGCTAAGCGTATCAATATGTTTCTACGCTGGATGATTAGACCAAACACCACTAATGTGGACTTAGGGATTTGGAGCAGCTTATCTCCTGTACAATTATCATGTCCTTTGGATGTACACTCGGGGAACGTTGCAAGAAAATTAGGGCTTTTAAAACGTAAACAAAATGACGGTAAAGCTTTAGCCGAATTAGATACTGCTTTAAGACAATTAGATAAAAATGACCCAGTAAAATATGATTTTGCTTTATTTGGTTTAGGTGTTTTTGAAAAATTTTAACGTTTTAAAAACCAAATTAGTAGTATTTTCGTAAATAATAGCATAATAAATAATATTTCATCCGTAAAATGATTAAACCTGGTTTTCCTATAAATGAGCTTGAACGTGTATCTTCAGTCCAAAAATACAGACTAATAGATACACTTCCAGAAAGTGATTTTGACAACATTACTAGTTTGGTAGCAACTATTTGTGATGTTCCAATCTCATTAATTACAGTTTTAGATGCCGATCGCAATTTTTTTAAATCGCATCATGGTTTAGAGATACAAGAATCACCAAGAGATATGTCCTTTTGTGGACATGCTATTTTACACGAGGATGACATTTTTATTGTTGAAGATTCTAGAAAAGATGTTCGATTTAAAGACAATCCATTAGTAACGAATTTAAAAGCTATTTTTTATGCAGGGGTACCGCTAAGGGATCAAAATGGATTAGTAATAGGCACCCTTTGCGTCTATGATCATAAGCCAAGACAGTTGACTAGTTTACAAAAAAAGGCTTTAATTACAATTTCTAAACAGGTTATGAATTTGTTCGAATTAAGACTAAATAACAGACTTCTAGACGAAACAAAACAAGAATTAACAGATAGAAATAGTGAGCTCAATAAATTTGCAAGTCATGTCTCACACGACTTAAAATCACCATTAGCCAATATCATTTCGTTAACCAATTTTCTAAAAGAAGAAGAAGGCAATACTTTTACTGAAGAGTCTGTTGAATTTATCAACTATATTGAAGAATCTGCTGAATCTTTAAAAGACTACATTGACGGCATACTAATGCACTATAAAACTAATGAATTACTTATTGCGGATAAAGAGTTAGTAAGTATCAATCAGTTATTAGGCAGTGTACAACGCATGCACATGTTAGATGATAACCAATTTAAAATAAACAGTAGCGGTGACCAGGTTTTTATAAATAAAGCTGCAGTCACCCAAATACTGATAAATTTAGTCGATAATGCTTTAAAATATAATAATAAACCTGCTCCCGAAGTAACAATAAACGTTAGTGAAGATAAAAATTTCTATATATTTTCTGTTTTAGATAATGGAAATGGCATACCTGATAATCAATCAAACGACGTATTTAAGTTATTTAACACCAATGATCAAACAGATTCCTTAGGAAAAAAAGGTACCGGAATTGGGTTGTTTACAGTACAAAACTTAGTTAAAAAACTTGGTGGTTTAGTAACGCTTCAATCTAAATTAGGAGAAGGAAGTACCTTTAAGTTTACAATCGAAAAATAAAAAAAAGCCTAATCATACGATTAGGCTTTTCTTATAATATTAGCTTTTAACTATGATTTACTCATTAGTTTAATCAACTTTTTTGTTAAAGTTTCCTGGTCTTTATAAAAAGTTCCACTCATCCCTAAACACTCGCCATCTTCAAGTTTAAGCGTTTTTTTATCAGTGATATAAGTTCCATCTGTTTTAACAACTGTACCATTATTTAATGTTACATCCTCTTGTAATTGTACGACACCCTCTGTAGTATAATGAAAGACTTTACTATCTAAAAGGATCACATAATTAGTGTCTTCAATTGGTTTAGCATCTTGTGCTTGTAACGAATGTACACCTAAGAATAACGTCAATACAATAAGAATTATTTTTTTCATTTTATATATTTTAAGTTTAGTACCCGAATAATTTTATAAAATCTTATAAATCATCATACAAGTTAAGTCTTTCAACTTTTATGCCCAACTTTTTATACTTAATTAACCTTTAAGCCAAGCCTTTCTTGTTGCCTTTTGCGCAGCAGTAGCTTTTGGATTTTCTGCTAATTTAATTCCCATAGTATAAGATTGAGTTGTTTTTGTTTTAATAACAATCTCTTCTCCTGCTCTATCAATAACCACATTAATATCTGTTCCTGGTTGCCACATATACATCCCTGTAATCACAGTTTGAGCTGTTCCCATATTTAATTCTTTACCATTAACCGTTTTAATAACATCTCCTGGTAACACCCCATTATCGGCCCAAAAACTATTATTACTCACTGCTTCGCTAAAAGGAATCGTCATCGTTTCTTTATTAGGAGAGAAAATTAAAACACCATCATTTTGTATATAATTAGTTTTAACACGCCCTTTATCTAAAGATAATCCTACTTTTTCAAAATAAACGGAATAATCTATAGGTGTACCACCAACAACATGCGTATTTAAAAACGCTCCAACACTTGGGTACGTCATTGCTGTAATTTCTTCAATTAACTTATCATCTTCAAAAGGTTTGTTTTTACCATATTTATTAGACAATTCTTTCATTAAAGATAAAATACCTCTATCTCCATTACTCTCTTCACGCATCAAAATATCAATACACATACCAATTAAAGCCCCTTTCATGTATACATTATAATACTGAGGTGCATACGGTTGGTCTAATACATTTTCACTCATTACTGTAAAACTCATACTATCATCCATATTGGCTGAAGTCTGTATTTTACTTAAAATATCACCATAAAATTCTTCATTATCAATTAAATCTTGATCCACTTGAAATAATGTCGCAAAATATTCTGTTACACCTTCATACATCCATAGATGCTTAGAAAATGTTGGTTGATTATAATCAAAATAATGCACATCTTCCGAGTGTACACTTAAAGGTGTTACAATATGAAAAAACTCATGAGAAACAACATCAACCATGCTTTCGGCTAATGCCTCAAAAGGTGAGCTTTCTGCTAAAACGACTACTGTAGAGGTATGGTGTTCTAAAGCTCCAAATCCTTTAGGAGAGTCTGGTTTTTCTTCAGATAAATATAAATAAATATCATAACGAGGTGTACTATTTACATCTCCTAAATATGCTTTTTGAGCAAGCATCATTTTTTCCATAACAGCTTTAATACTTGCTGCTGTATGTACTTTGTTTGGAGAGTATACACTTAATACAATTTTGATATCTCCAACTTGAAATTCTTCAACATCTAAATCACCATAAAACATTGGATTATCAGTAATATCAAAGTAACGCGGTGCAAAATAACTAGACGTTGCCAATTGACCATCATTACTAACGGTTTTTCCTGTTTCTTGTAATGCAGAGGTACGTTTAAAGTCTGCAGGTGCGGTAACATCTAAACTATATTGGCTATCCTTTAAATTATCAAAATATCCAATAAAACCGTGTAAGTTTAAGACGTAATTATTAGGTTCTATATTTGTTCCTGCTGGAGAAAATGGTGCCTCTCCTCCTATTCCTCCTGATACTTCTTGATCAAAAGTATCATTAGCATTATATGTAATATAGTCTAACTGTGTTGCATTAGCAATAGTCCACGTATTTGTATCAACTTTTGTTGTTGGCAATTCATTACCTTTATAATCTACCGCTTTGAAATCGTCAATATATTTACCAAAATCACTTACCGAATACGTTCCTTGTACAACTCTTGGCAGTCTATACGTTACCGTTTGTTCTGTAAAACGTCCAGGGTTAATCGTTACAGGTGCTTTATCGTTTACGACTTTAGACAAATCAATTGCTGTCGCTATAGGTGTTTGAGACGCTAATTTATCAGTTGTTTTTGTACTATTACAACCGACTAATAAAAGTCCTGTTGCGATAGTCGTTACTAAAAGTTTTTTCATTTTAAATGTTTTGATTGTTAATGGTCTTGCTTAAAAGACGCTCAAATGTAAAATTTGTTACATAACAAATACATTAAGTTTTTGTTAAAATGTTATTTTGGGAATAGGTACAATTAAAATGCAATTATTATCTTTGACAAACTTTAAAATTAATGCAGTTTAAAAACCCAGAACTTCTTTACGCGCTTTTCTTACTGCTTATCCCTATTATTGTTCACTTATTTCAGCTTAGAAAGTTTCAAAAGGTGTATTTCACCAATGTAGAGTTTCTAAAAAAAGTACAGTTACAAACTCGTAAAAGTGCTACCATAAAAAAATGGGTAATACTTTTAACCAGACTTTTACTTTTAGCTGCTTTAATAATTGCTTTTGCGCAACCTTATATTTCAAAAACCAATACTTTTAATACAAAAAAAGAAACTGTTATCTATTTAGACAACTCGTTTAGTATGCAAGCCAAAGGTGAAAAAGGCGAATTATTAAAACGTGCAGTTCAAGATTTAATTGAAACTATTCCGGAAACTGAAAAACTGTCCTTAATTACCAATACTGATAGTTATAGGAACACCACTATAAAAGCCATTAGAAATGAATTATTACAACTAAACTACTCCTCTAATCAATTAAGTTATGAGGCGGCTTTATTAAAATCTAAAAAAGGGTTTTCCAGTAATAGTAACACCATTAAAAACTTAATATTTATATCGGATTTTCAACAAAACAAAACAGAATTCGACATAAAAAAAGACGCTAGCATAACACTAAATTTAGTAAAGCTAAAACCGGTAAACACTACTAATATAACTATTGACAGTCTATTTGTTTCAAAACAAGATCCTAGTAATTTAGAATTAACTGTTATTCTAAAAAACAATGGTACAAAAGTTACAAACTTACCGATCTCGCTATTTAATAATGATCAGTTATTATCTAAAGCCTCTGTGGATATAAACGGTAAAGCTTCTGCTGTATTTACAATACCTACCAATCAAATTATTAAAGGAAAAATTACTATAGAAGACACTCAATTACAATTTGACAACACGCTATATTTTAATATAAATTCACCATCAAAAATCAATGTCTTAGCGATTAATGATACCAGTGATGACTATTTAAGTCGAATCTTTACGGAAGACGAATTCACTTTTACTTCAAAAACCACCAACACTTTAGATTACAGTTTATTTGACAATCAAAATTTAGTGATTATTAATGAAACTGAAACTTTACCTGAAAACTTAACAACTGCTTTAAAAGCCTTTACGGATAAAGGTGGTTCTGTTGTTTTTATTCCATCTCTAAAAGGAAATCTAACGGATTACAATATCTTTTTACAACGTTTTGGATTTACTCCATTTACGTCTCTAAACACAGTTGAAAAACGTATAACAACCATAAACTATTCGCACCCTTTATATGCTAATGGTGTCTTTGAAAAGCGTGTAGATAATTTTCAGTATCCAAAAGTAAACAGCTATTATCCACAGAATAATACAAAAACATCAAGTGTCCTAAAGTTTGAGGATGCAAAACCTTTTTTATCACAAAATAAATCTGTTTACGTATTTTCTGCGCCAATAAACAAAGCTAATTCTAATTTTAAAAACATTAATTTAATTGTTCCTACGTTTTATAACATTGCAAAGCAGAGTTTAAATGCGTCTACACTATATTATACAATCGGTCAAAACAACAGTTATGATGTAGCTGTTAATTTGCAACAAGATGCGATATTAACCCTAGTCAATGCCGACGATAAAATAATACCAGAACAAAATTATTTTAATAATAAGGTCGTCATTAAAACAAATGACCTACCTGAAAAATCAGGCATTTACGATTTAAAAAACAATACAGAAATCATCCAAAACATTAGCTATAATTACAACAGAACAGAAAGTAATTTAAGTTACATTAACTTAGATGATTTTAAAAACGGAACAGTAAGTAATGCCATTACCACTGTTTTTGAAAATATAAATAACGACACCAAAGTCAACGAATTATGGAAATGGTTTGTAATTTTGGGATTCGTATTATTAATTATAGAAATGGTCATCTTAAAATACTTTAAATGAACGTCTTAATAAAAACAGCTACAATCGTAGACCCTTCAAGTAAATTTCACAATGACATTTGTGATGTCTTAATTGAAAAAGGAAAGATTAGTAAAATTGCTAAAAGCATTGCCAATACTAATAACTATAAAACAATTACCTTAGATAACTTACACCTGTCACAAGGTTGGTTTGACAGTAGTGTTTGTTTTGGAGAACCAGGATTTGAAGATCGTGACACCATAGAAAACGGACTAAAAACAGCTGCAAAATCTGGTTTTACAAGTATTGTTTTACAAGCCAATACCTATCCAATAATAGACACCAATGCAATTATTACTTTTGTGCTATCAAAAGCACAAAATCACGCCGTACAATTATTACCAATTGGTGCGCTAACAAAAAATAGCGAAAGCATTGATTTAGCAGAGCTTTTTGATATGAAAAATGCTGGAGCAGTTGCTTTTTCTGATTATAAAAAACCAATCAATAATCCTAACCTATTAAAAATAGCATTACAATATGCTATTAATTTTGATGGCTTAGTGTGTTCCTTTCCTTTAGAAACTAAAATATCTGGAAAAGGAATAGTAAACGAAGAATTTACAAGTACATCTTTAGGTTTAAAAGGAAGTCCTAATTTAGCAGAAGCTTTACAAGTGACTAGAGATTTATTTTTATTAGAATATACTGGAGGGAAACTACATATCCCCACCATTTCTACCGCAGAAAGTGTTGCCCTTATTAGAGACGCCAAACTAAAAAATCTAGATGTAACGTGTAGTGTTGCTATTCATAATCTATGTTTAACAGATGACGTTTTAGTCGAATTTGACACCATTTACAAAGTCAATCCTCCACTTAGAATACAAAAAGATGTCGATGCTTTAATCGAAGGGTTAAAAGACGGTACTATAGATATGGTTACAAGTGATCATAACCCCGTTACCATTGAAGATAAAAAAGTTGAGTTTGATCATGCTGCTTTTGGAACTATTGGTCTAGAAAGTGCTTTCGGGGCTTTAAACACAGTGTTTTCTACAAAAAAAACCATCCAACTATTAACCAAAGGAAAAGCTAGATTTGGTCAAGAAACAAGTAGTATAAACGAAGGAGAAATAGCAAATATTACGTTATTTAATCCAACTATTACATACGCTTTCGCGGAATCTGATATCGTTTCAAAATCTAAGAATAGTGCTTTTTTAGGCCAAGCGTTAAAAGGAAAAGCATACGGGATAATTGCAAATAATAAAATAGTATTATAATATAATGGAGAATAAAGAAACAGAAGAAGGAAGAATATATAGCGTGGTTGCTTATTTAACCATAATAGGCTCAATTATTTCAATAATTATGAATCAAAACAAAAAAAACAATTTTGTTGCTTTTCATTGCAGACAAGGACTAGGTCTTTGTTTAAGTTATATGCTCATTGGTTATTTCTTTTTTATAGCAGGTGGTGGTCATGTTGATCCGGAAGTTGTTGTAACTGAAATTTCATTTTTTCAAAGTGATATGGTTTACTTTCCGTTTTGGATATTTTTTGGAATTTTATTTTTATATGGAATAATAGGAGCCGCAACTGGAAAAAAAAACATAGCTCCTATTATTGGACCACTATTTCAAAAACTATTTAAAGGACTAGGTAACTAATGGAAAATTTTAACTTACATCACATCACAAGACCATCGTCTTTAAAAGAAAACGCACCTTTACTTATACTCTTTCATGGGTATGGCAGTGACGAGAATGACCTATTTAGCTTTGCTTCAGAATTAACAGAAGAACTATTTATAATTTCTGTTAGAGCGCCCTATCCAATGCAACCACATGGTAATGCATGGTATGCGATTAACTTTGATGCCGATCAAGGCAAATGGAGCGATAACGAACAAGCGATACAATCTAGAGATTTAATTGCAACATTTATAGATCAAGTCATAGCTAATTATCCGGTAAATAAGGATAGTGTTTCACTTTTAGGGTTTAGCCAAGGTTGTATATTAAGTTATGCAGTTGCACTAACCTACCCAGAAAAAATCAACAATATAATAGCTTTAAGCGGTTATGTAAACGAAGATTTATTTGAAGTCAAGGACACCAATGCGTACAAGCATTTAAACTTTTACTGTTCTCACGGAAGTGTAGACCAAGTCATCCCAGTGGATTGGGCAAGACAAGCACCTAAGTTTTTATCGACATTAAATATTAAACATCAATTTAGCGAATTCCCTGTTGGTCATGGTGTTGCGCCACAAAATTTTTATGAGTTTAAAAACTGGTTGGAGGAGTTGATTTAGAGTTAAATAAATACAAAAAGCCTAATTAAATCAAATATTTAATTAGGCTTTTTACTTAAATAGTGTTAGTATTTATATTTATCTAGTATACAACATGTAATCTAGCACTTCAAACTCGACTTTATCTGATCCAACCATAAAATACTTAATTAGTAGTTCTCCCCAATATTGTCCATCAGAAAAATCTGCTATAATCCATTTGTGGTTTAGCATTTTGATAGTATTAAACTGCATTTTTTTTCCTTCAGAAGCGGCATACGGAATTAGCGGATGTTCTCCTTCTGTTTCATTTAATTTATACAACTCATTTTTTACAAAAGGTATTAATGAGTCCGTATCTATCTTTTTTGCATAAAAGTAATCTTGCGCTTCTTGATTGTATCTAAAATCAAACAACGATAAATCGGAAAGTTCTTCTTTTTGTATTGCCAAAGAATCTCTAAATTTATTGTTTTGGATTTTTATTGTATCCAAACGCTTAGCACTAGCATCCAATATTTTTTTAGAATTAACATATTGAAACACCACAATTAATGCAGCAAAAATAAACAGATACATAAAGATTTTGTTCTTCATTTTTATGGGACTTTTAAATAGTTATTTTTAATTGGTCGTAAGCCAGAAAAACATTTTCTGGTAAGTTTTGTTGAATCTCTTCATGAAACCCTAATAAATGACTAATATGTGTTAAATAAGCACGTTTAGGCTTAAGCATTGCGATAATCTCTAAAGCTTGCTCTAGGTTTAAATGCGAGATATGTTCTTTTATTCTCAACGCGTTAATCACTAAAACATCTAAGTTTTTTAATTTATCCAATTCTGTTTGAGTAATCGTTTTAACATCCGTCAAATAAGCAAAATTATCAAATCTAAAACCAAACACTTGTAACTTATAATGTAAAGCGTTAATAGGCACAATTGATTTTTCTTCTATAGTAAAAGTTTCATTTGTAATTTCATTTACAGATACCGTTGGAGCGCCTGGATATCTATTTTCGGTAGCAAAAACATAATCAAATCTTATTTTAAGCTGTTCTATAACACGTTGATGTGCGTAGATAGGTAATTCGCCTTGTTTAAAACAAAATGGTCTAATATCATCTAAACCAGCAGTATGATCGGCATGCTCATGCGTGAATAAAAGTGCATCAATTTTGGCTGGATTAGCCAACAACATTTGTTGTCTAAAATCAGGGCCACAATCTACTACAAAGGTCTTATCATCCCACTCAACCATTATGGACACACGTAAACGTTTATCTTTAGGATTAGCACTTAAACACACCGGATGTGTACTTCCGATTATTGGAATACCTTGAGATGTACCTGTACCTAAAAATGTAATTTTCAATTGTTGAAGATTTCTCACAAAAATAAGTTATTTATTTTATTTGATATAGTTATTTGATACCTTTGTAAAACTTAACATTATTGGGATTTTTATATGGAAATAAGGCTAAAAGGAGATAAAGAGTTTGAAAATATTCCCTCTCTAAAAGACAAGGCATTACGTATTAACTTAAATGAAAATATTTATGGTACGTTTGCTGAAATTGGAGCTGGACAAGAAACTGTGCGTCAATTTTTTAGAGCTGGAGGTGCTTCTGGTACTATTGCAAAAGCAATGTCTGCGTATGACAAAGATTTTAGTGATGCCATTTATGGTATTGAAAGCGACAGACGTTATGTTACGGAAGAGCGTTTACGTAAAATGGTATCTCATGAGATAAAGCTTATTGAAGAACGTATTGATCGTAAAAAAAATCCACACAAAATGTTTTTTAGTTTTGCAAATACTGTTGCTACAATAGATTTTGCTAAAAAATATAAAGGACATGGATGGGTTGGTATTAAATATCAGATAGATCCCGAAGAAGATGAATATAATGAGATTGTATTGCACCTTCGTTTTAAAGAAAACGATGCCAGATTACAACAAGAAACACTTGGTATTTTAGGTACAAACCTTATTTATGGTGCCTTTTACAAGTATCATGAACCAAAAAAATTATTACGTTATTTATATGATCATTTGGATAAAGATCAAATAGAAATTGATACGATAAACTTTTCTGGTCCTGTTTTTAAAGATGTAGATAACCGATTAATGAGTTTACAATTGGTTAAAAACGGAATGACTGATGCTATTATGTTTGCTCCTGACGGAAATAATGTTTTACCAGCTAGAGTATTATATAAAAAGAATATCCTAGCGTTACGTGGAAGTTTTAGACCTGTAACTAAAGTTAATATTGACATGTATGAGAAATCCTTGGACATGTTTATTAAAGAAAATAAAGTCGACGAAGATAATACACAAGTCATATTTGAGATTACGCTATCTAATTTAAGAGCAGAAGGAGAAATAGACGAGCAGGATTTTATGGATCGTGCTAGATTATTATGCTCTTTAGGACATACTGTATTGATATCTAACTTTCAGGAATATTATAAGTTGGTTGAGTACTTCTCTCAATACTCCAAGAGTAGAATGGGATTAGCGATGGGTGTAAATAACCTGGTAGATATCTTTGACGAGAAATATTATAGACACTTGAGTGGTGGTATATTAGAAGCTTTTGGTAAATTATTCTTTAAAGATTTACGTGTATACTTATATCCAATGAAGGAAACAGATGGTTCGTTAACAACAAGTGACAATCTTAAAGTACATCCAAGAATGAAAGAATTATACAAATTCTTTAAATACAATGGTAAAGTTGTTGACATTACAGAATACGACCCAAATACTTTAAATGTATTTTCTAGAATGGTATTAAAAATGATTGCTAACGGAGAAGATGGATGGCAAGAAATGTTACCTAAAGGGGTTTCTAAACTAATTAAAGAACAAAGTTTATTTGGTTGTGAAACTGAAGAAATACATAACAAAAATTAAATAGATTAAAATCTATCACATAAAAAAAGCGACTTTAATTAAAAATTAAAGTCGCTTTTTTATTTGTTTGAATGGTAGTAGTAAATGTTTCTTTTTAGGGACTAGGATGTTTACTTTATGTTTCATTGTATACTACATCTATAACTAATCAAATGTTATACCACAATTATGTTTTTACTAAAAATCACCCGTTTTTTTCGATTCTTCCCTTTACACCTTTAAAAAAAGCTTTCATAAACTTAAAATCTTCTTCCATGTTATCCGTTGGATAAAAAGGCTCAGAAATTGTATTTTGCTTATTACCATAATCTAAAGTAAACATTATAATTGGTACGTTTGCTTGTTTTGCAATGTAGTAAAACCCTGTTCTCCATTCTTCTACTTTACTTCTAGTACCTTCTGGTGCCAATGTTAGTCTAAATTCTTCTTTGTTTTCAAATAGTTTAGCAATAGTTTGTACTTTATTTTCTTTATTCTTTCTATCGACTGGCACACCTCCTACTGCCCTAAAGTAATAGCCAAAAGGCCAAGTAAAGAGTTCTTTTTTACCAATAAAATTAGTTTTAATGTGAGTTACTTTACGTAATAAAATACCTATTATAAAATCTAAATTACTAGTATGTGGTGCAGAAATAATAACTGCTTTTTTTATAGTATCCTGTGAAAAGTTAGTGTTTCCAATAACTTTCCAACCAATAATTTTAAAATATATAAGTTTAGCTAGCCAATACATATTACATCTTTTTATATAAAGCCTTAAGCGTATCGTGTGTAATTGTCTTTTTCCAATCTTTACCGATTGCATTTTCCCAAAGTGGTTCTAAGCTTAATGCAACTTTAATCATAATATCAAAATCCTTATCTGACAAATCTGCACAAATACCTTGAGGTAAAGTTATATTATGTAAAGCTTTCATTTTTTTAAAAACAGCAACACCTTCAGGATAATAGTCTTCTAAATGATCAAAAACAATACAGTTTCCAATACCATGTTTAACTCCTAATAAATAGCCTAATCCATAACTCATTGCATGTGCCACCCCTACTTGAGAATAAGCAATACTCATCCCACCATGCCAACTAGCCATCATTAGTTTATCCTGAGACTCTTCCTCTGGTAAATCAGTACTTAAAAAAATCTCTTCGCATAACTCCAAGGCTTTTTCTCCATAAGACTGACTAAAGGCATTTAAATACGTTCCGTTTAAAGATTCAATACAATGTACATAACAATCCATGCCTGTATAAAACCATTGGTCTTTAGGAACATCTTTAGTCAATTCTGGATCCAAAAGGACTTGATCAAAAGGCGTATAATCACTATTAATTCCAAGTTTTCGTTCTGGACCTGTTAAAATAGTTGTTCTAGACACTTCTGCTCCTGTTCCAGAAATTGTTGGTATACCAATATGATACACGGCTGCATTTTTAACAATATCCCAACCTTGATAGTCTTTACTATCTCCGTCATTATTTAGCATGATAGCAACCGCTTTTGCCACATCTAATAAAGAACCACCACCAATACCAATAATACCAGATGGTCTTTCTGTATAATTTAGAATAATATCTTCTACATATTTATCTATCTGTTCTGTCTTTGGCTCTTCGTTTGCAGAAACGTACACCACTTTATCTTGGTACGATAAAGGAATTCTTGACATTAACCAAGTATTGCCTTTAAAAACGTCATCCACAAAAAAGATAAATGGCGCATTAATATTTAACCTATTAGGCTCTAAAATATCACTTAATTGATTAAAACTACCTCGTCCAAATATAACTTTGGATACCATTGGAAAATTTTTATAACTCATTGACTTTTCGTCTTAGATTGCAAATTTATTACTTATTTAAGTTTTTCTGAAACATTTCTGAAAATAAACCAACATGATACCCATCAACTAAGGCATGATTTACATTAATAGCGACATTCATTATTAATTTATTTTCTTCTTTTACTACTTTACCAAAGGCCAATTTTGGTATAGATTCCATAACTCCCGATACGGGTTCTTTATGACCTGAAAAATTAAGCCAAGGCAGTGCTGAACAATGTATACAATTTAAACCATTTACTGGAGGAAAGAGATTTGGTGTGCCCTCTATTCTTCGTTTTTCAGCAGATAAATTAGATAAAAATATATTTAACTCTTCGTCATAATCTATAAATGAAAATCCAAAAGTATTATTCGGTCTCATAATAGTAGCTGATGCATGTATAGTGTCATAAATTTGAACAGTATTATCTTCTATTCTATATTTTAAATTATCTATAGCATTAATTGCTTTCATGCAATCATGTAAGTAGACACCAAAAAAACTTACGTTTTTATCTTTAGCATATTGGTAAGCTTTATCCACATTAAAAGGTATTGTAACTCCAAAATATGGATCTTTCAATTTTAAAAAATGTTGAAAAAGTTCTTTTCTATCCCAAGTATTTATATCTAATGTTTTCAATTATAATTGTAATAATTTTGGTAAGTCTTTTAGACTTTTTAATGTTTGATATTGCGTTGACACTTCTGTGTTTACTATGACTTGTTCATGCACCCAAGTAGTATGAAACGGTACATGTATAGCATTAGCTTTTATATTTATTAATGGTAAAATATCCGACTTTAAAGAGTTTCCTATCATTAAAAACTCAGAAGGTTTTATCTCTAAATGATTTAATAATTTAGAATAATTAGCTTCCTTTTTGTCACTTAAAACCTCAATATGATGAAAATAATCCAACAGTCCTGATTTTTCAAGTTTACGTTCTTGGTCTAATAAATCTCCTTTGGTAGCGACTATTAATTTATATTTTTTTGATAATTGTTGTAATACACTCTCTACTCCATCTAATAACTCGACCTTTTCATTTATCATTTCCTTTCCAATATCTAAAATTTTGGATATCGTTTGATTTGACACTGTATTGTTTGATAATTCCAAAGCCATTTCTACCATCGACAAAACAAATCCTTTGACACCGTAACCATATACGGGAAGATTTTTCATCTCCATTTTAAATAGCTCCTGGTCAATTTTATTTTCAGTTTCAAATGGGCTTAATAATTTAGCAAATTCCACTTCAGCCTCTCTAAAATACGTTTCGTTAACCCAAAGTGTATCATCAGCATCAAAACCAATAACTTTAATCGGACTGTAATCTACTTCCATAGTTTCTTTGCACGTTCTAAATCTTCAGGCGTGTCAATTTCTACACCCTGAATATCCGTTTCTACCATTTTTATACGTTTTCCGTATTCTAAATATCTAATACATTCTATTTTTTCTGAAGCCTCTAAAGTTAACATTGGTAGCTTATAAAAATCTAAAATGGCCTGTTTTCTGAAGGCATACACACCTTTATGTTTAAAGTATTTGACAGCTACAGCTTTGTCTCTAGGATAAGGTATTGGGCTTCTTGAAAAGTAAAGCGCAAAATTTTGTTGATCTACAATTACTTTAACGGTGTTTGGATTTTTAATCTCATCCCAATCTGTAATATGGACCATTAATGAAGCCAAATCGACTTGCTTATCCGTATCTTCTTTAAAAACTTTAATTAATTTTTTTAGGGATTCCGAATCAGTAAAAGGCTCGTCACCTTGAACATTAATAACAATATCAATATCTAAGTCTTCTACAGCTTCTGCAATACGATCACTACCACATTCATGCTCTTTTTTACTCATAACTACGTGACCACCAATTTTAGCGATTTCGTCATAAATAATAGCACTATCAGTAACCACAATGACATCATCAAATAGCTTGGTGTCAACAGTAGCTTCATACGTACGAGTTATTACAGGTTTTCCACCTAAGTCTTTCATTAGCTTACCAGGAAAACGGGAGGCACTATATCGTGCGGGAATCATTGCTATTATCTTCATCTAAGAATTAAATTGGTGCATAAAAATATAATAATTTAATGGTCTTCTTCAAAAAAATCGTCTTTAAAACCAATTAAATATAATTTATCTTTAGCTCGAGTTATAGCCGTATACAACCATCTTAAGTAATCTTTATCTATTCCGTCTGGTAGATACGGTTGTTCTACAAAAACGGTATTCCATTGTCCCCCTTGAGACTTATGGCAAGTTATAGCATAACTAAACTTAACTTGCAACGCATTAAAAAAAGTATTGCTCTTAGTTTTTAAAAACTTTTGATACTTACTAGTTTCATCTTCATAATCTTTTTGAACCTCTTGATATAGTCTATTAGAATCCTCATAAGGTAAAGATGGTGTTTCTGCTTCGATAGTATCCAGCATTAAAACTGTTTCAAAAGGCTGCATATTTGGGTAATCTACCATCCTTACTTTTACTTCTGCAAATCTAAAACCATATAACTCTTTAATGCTAAAAATTTCTAGGACTTCAACAATATCACCATTAGCTATAAAACCAGCTTCAGAAGTTGGCTTTAACCAAAAATAATTATTCTTGACTACCATGAGGTAATCTCCTGATGACAATTCGTTTTCATTAAACAAAATACGACTACGTATTTGCTGGTTATACAAGTTAGCTCTTTTATTACTTCTTACTATAATACTAGTATCTTCATAACCAAAGGAGCTATAAGCGTCGTTTATAGCGTCCATAATTTCATAACCATCAACTAATCTAACAATATCTTTAAACTGCTTTAAATTAAACTTAAAGCTATCAAAAAAACCATCTGCAATGGTTTCTCTTAAAATAGTAGCATTTTCTAAGATTCCAGAACCTTCTCCTTGTCTTACAACTTCATCCAATTCCATTTTAGTAACGGACTTATCATAATTAAGACTTAATACATTCTCGTCTAACGCCGGACTTATATCTAATTTTACAGGTGGCAATTGTGCTGTATCACCGATAAGTAACAATTTACAATTTTTACCTTGATAAACGTACCGCATTAAATCGTCTAAAAGTGATCCATTTTCAAATAATTTAGAATCACTTGGTGTATCTGGTATCATTGACGCTTCATCAACAATAAAAATAGTATCTTTATGTTTATTGGGTTGCAACACAAATTGTACGCCTCCACCTTTTTCTTTTTTAGGAAAATATATTTTTTTATGGATGGTGAATGCCTCTTTTTTGGAATAATTAGAGATTACTTTGGCTGCCCGACCAGTTGGAGCCATCAACACTGCACTTTTTTTTGCATGCCATAAATTGGCTACAATCGTACCAATAATGGTGGTTTTACCTGTACCGGCGTAACCTTTTAACAAAAACACGCCTTTTTCTTTATCATTTAAAATAAACTCAGAAAGTTGCAAAAGTAAAATATCTTGTTTTGAGGTCGGATTGAACGGAAAATGCTGTCTTATAAGGGAATAAAATTGAGAACTGGTCATTAAATAGTATAGATTGAAAACTTTTTATCAAATATATAAATCATTTTTACCAACAATGGTTTTTACGAATAAAAAAAAATTGTAGATTTGTCACAGACCTTAATTAAATTTAATAAAATACTTATGATAAAATTAGCACTTATTATACTTGGAGCAATTTTACTTACAATTTTGATTGTTTGGCTTATTGACAAATTTATTCCAACAAAAGTAAAACCAATTATTACACTTGCGCTATGGGCACTTATAGCTTATTTAGGATTTCTAACTTTTGACTCTGTTTATGGAGAAATTAAGTTCAATAAATTAAAAGAAAAAAGATATAAAGCAGCTATTGAGCGTTTAGTTGATATTAGAGATGCTCAACTTGCGCATAGAACAGTTACAGGAAAGTTTACAAAAAGCTACGACTCTTTAATTAAATTTATCGAGAATGGGAAATTCACTTTAGTAGAGAGAAGAGATTCTAGTGTTTTAGATGTTGAAAGAACTGCTGCTTTTGGAGGTGTAGAAATGTTTAAAGAAATTGTAATCATTGATACTATTGGATTTGAGCCGGTTAAAGATCGTTTATTCAAAAACACCAATAGATATAAAGATATGATGAAAGTACCACTTGATAAAAAAGGTATTGAGTTTACGATGAATGCAGGAGAGATTCAAGATGAAAAAGGAAATAAAATACCTGTTTTTGAAGCTTTTGTAAAGAAAACAGATATATTATACGATCAAGATCCTAATTTAGTTCTAAAAGAAAGCCAAGTGCAATCTGTCGAAGGAGTAAATGGAGATGCATTACGTGTAGGGTCTATGGAAGAAGTAAAAACTTTAGGAAACTGGCCAAAAACTTATGGCAGCAACGAATAATAATCCTATCGATTTAACCAACCTAGAATTGTCCATTCAAATTAGTTTGAGTGGACATTCTTTTTGTGTTTTAGATACAAGCACAAAAACTATAATTGAGCTTAAAGCTGAAAAATTTTCATTTAAAAAGACACCGTCGGAACTTCTAGATATCGTAAAACATCTTTTTAATACTGAAACAGCACTTAAACAAACTTTCAAATCGATTAACATTATACATGTTAATGATTGGTCTACAGTAGTGCCAAAACCCTTATTTAAGGAAGATGCTTTAGTCGATTATTTAAAATTTAATACTAAAATTTTAAAGACAGATTTTATCACTTTTGATGACATCAATCCTAACGATAGTGTTAACATTTATGTACCTTTTGCCAATATCAATAATTTTATTTTTGATCGTTTTGGAAGCTTTACCTTTAATCATTTTTCTACCATTTTAATAGAACAATTATTAACCTTTGAAAAGCATAGTACAACACCCAAAGTATATATAAATGTCTCTGATGCCACTTTTGAAATCATTACGTTAAACAAAGGTAAATTGATACTTTATAACACCTTTGAATATCATACACAAGAAGACTTTATTTACTATTTATTGTTTACCTTAGAACAGTTACAACTTAACCCAGAAACTATTGACGTTTTATTTTTGGGAGACTTAGATAAAGACAGTCCATTGTTTGCCATTGCGTATAAATACATAAGAAATGTATCCTTTGGTTCCCGAATGGATACTTACGCTTTTACCGAAAAACCATTACATAATCATTCACATTTCACCTTACTAAAAAGCTTATAATGCGCATTGTATCAGGACAATTTAAAGGAAGACGAATCACTGCTCCAAAAAAGCTACCTGTTAGACCTACAACAGATATGGCTAAAGAAGCTTTATTTAACATCTTAAATAACCAATATTATATAGATGATATTTCTGTACTAGATTTATTTTCAGGAACAGGAAACATAAGTTATGAGTTTGCTTCTAGAGGAACAGAAAACATTATAGCTGTAGATCAAGATCATGGCTGTATAAAATTTATAAACGAAACTGCTGCTAGTTTTGAAATGGATATACAGACCATAAAAGCGGATGTCTTTAAGTTTTTAGAAAAAAGCAAGCAACAGCATACTATTATTTTTGCTGATCCACCTTACGAGTTTACAGTTGAAGAGTTTTCAAAAATACCGGAACTAGTGTTCACCAATAACTTATTAGAAAGGGATGGTTTACTTGTGGTAGAGCACTCTAAATATACAGACTTGTCCAAAGCGACTAATTATAGTCATTCAAAAAGTTATGGGGGAAACACCTTTAGTTTTTTTAAAAATGAAGTTTCAGACGAAGAAGAATAAAATAAAAAACCATCTATTTCTAGATGGTTTTTTTTATAGTTAAGCAAATCTATAAGCCGGATTTTGTACTCCCTAAAGAGCCCTTATCATTTATCTGAGCTTGCTGTTACCAACACGCTTTAGCTACCTACCCTCTAACAATCGCGCGTGTACGCTCAAACGTTAGTATACATGGTATTGCACCTCATAGAGTTTACCTGGTTTCACTACAGCATGACCTGTACATACTTTCTGTTGCACTTTTCCTCACCTCTCGGTGGATGGCTATTAACCACTATGATTGCACTATGGTGTCCGGACTTTCCTCTTTAAAATAAATTTAAAGCGATAAGGCGATTTACTAGATGCAAAATTACAATAAACTAATCTTTTTTAAAGCTAGAAACTTTAAATAGTTTCAACTAATAACTTTTCTATTGATTTGTTAATAACTATAAATAAAATCAGCATTTTCAGGTCTAAATTAAATTCCTATTTTTTAAATTTGTAATCACTTAACAATAGCATCAAATAGATGTTGAAATAAATTCAGCAAAATTGGAACACTTTGTAGTATCAGCAAGAAAATATAGACCTCAAACATTTAAAGATGTTGTGGGGCAATCTGCTATTACAAATACATTGTTGAATGCTATTGAAAATAATCATTTAGCACAAGCTTTACTTTTTACTGGACCTCGAGGTGTTGGTAAAACTAGTTGTGCTCGTATTTTAGCTAAAATGATTAATAGTGATGGTAATGAAACTGGAGATGAAGACTATGCTTTTAACATCTTTGAGTTGGATGCTGCGTCAAACAATTCGGTTGATGATATTAGAAGTTTAACGGACCAGGTTCGTATTCCGCCACAAGTTGGTAAATATAAAGTCTATATTATTGATGAGGTCCATATGTTATCTCAAGCCGCTTTTAATGCCTTTTTAAAGACCTTAGAAGAACCACCAAAACATTGCATATTTATTTTAGCAACTACTGAAAAGCATAAAATAATACCAACTATTTTATCACGATGTCAAATCTTTGATTTTAAACGTATAACAGTTACAGATGCTAAAAACTATTTAAAATACATAGCAAAAGAACAAGGTGTAAATGCAGAAGATGATGCTTTACACATCATTGCTCAAAAGGCTGATGGTGCAATGCGTGATGCTTTATCTATATTTGATAGGGTCGTTAGTTTTGCCGGAAAAGAATTGACTAGACAATCCGTTACAGAAAATTTAAACGTTTTAGATTATGAAACGTATTTTGAAAGTACCGATTACATATTAGACAATAAAATCCCTGAATTACTAATTCAATTTAATAAAACATTAGCCAAAGGATTTGATGGTCATCATTATATTGCTGGGTTAGCCTCTCACTTTAGGGACTTACTGGTTTGTAAAAATCCTATTACTGTAGAGTTATTAGAGGTTGGAGAAGATACTAAAAATAAATACTTAGAACAATCAAAAAAAGCAAGTCAAGACTTTTTAATAAAAGGAATTAACTTAGCTAACGAATGTGACTTAAAATATAAGAGTAGTAAAAATCAACGACTCCTCGTCGAACTAACTTTAATGCAACTTGCCTCTATCACTTTTGATGGAGAAAAAAAAAATAGCAGTCGGTTCATAATTCCACCTTCCTATTTCAAGAAAATAGGAATTACACCTGTTAAAGTTACTCTGCCAGAAAAAAAACAAGAAACTAATACTGTAACAGAAAACACATCTACTAAGGCTAACTCTACCGTACAGAAACCTGCAGCAGAACCTTCTAAGCCTAAAATAGTATTAGAAAATGGGATTACAACCACTAAAAGACGTACTTCTGGTTTATCCTTAAAAAGCATCAGAGCTAAAAAAGAACATCAAATTAAACAACTTGATGTTGTTGTAGATGAAGAAAATTTACCGAGAGAATCTTTTAATCAAGACGAATTAACAGAAGTATGGAATGCTTTTGTTACTAAAATCGAAACGGAAGGTAAATTCAATTTGGCTTCTATTTTATCCATAGACAAACCAACACTGGCTCCTGACGGATTTTCTATTCAATTGACATTTCCAAATTCGACCAATAAAGTTGAAGTCGAGCGTCAGTCATTTGACTTAATGTCTTATTTACGTAAAAACTTAAAAAATTACGATGTCACTTTAGATATTTCAATTAATGAAGAATTGGATACTAAATACGCTTATACGCCTCTCGAAAAATACGAGAAGTTAAAAGAAAAGAACCCTAATTTAGAATTACTTCGTACAACCTTTGATTTAGATGTATAACCATGAATAAATTCACTCTTTTAATTTTAGGTCTCCTTATTGTATTTTTAAATTGTGATGGCCGTGATCGCATTAATAAAACACCACAAGAAGTATTAATAGAAAATCAACTATTAGACTCCTTCTCTGAAAACATAAAATACTTCCCAAAAGCGTATACTGAAACAACAACCGATACCATTCTAAGTAATGGCTACAGAGTCACTATCAAGAACTACTCTGATATGAAAAACTCAGTATTGAAAACATTTGAAACCGATTCCATTATAAACAAACACTATTTTAGAGAAAATATCTCAGAAGTAGAAGTATTTAAAGATGATGAACAGATTTTTAAACAAATTATAAACGATGATTTTCTATCGCTAAAAATAGCAGATTACATTAGTAATGAGATTTATATAGATGAATTAAAATCATTAGAAACCAATACAGTACACTTAGTTGCATCATTATGTATTCCTAGAACGGCAAATTGCCCCATTTATGACATAACAATAGATGAAAAAGGAATGCATAAAATAAAAAAACAAAGTTAATTTATAACACGTATTAAATGCTAGGACTTAAATTACCAACAGATCCACGTTGGGTAAATATAGTAGAAAAAAATATAGAAGACATCTTGACAGATCATGCTTACTGTGAGCAAAAAGCAACGAGTACTGCTATATCCTTAATTGTAAGTTTTCCTGAATACACAGACTTAGTTCAAGAAATGGTCGCTTTAGTAAAAGAAGAAATTAGCCACTTTAAAATGGTTCATGATTTAATTATTAAAAACGGTTGGGTTTTAGGAAGAGATCGCAAGGACGACTATGTTTTACAATTAATAACGTTTTTTCCTAAAGGTGGAAGCAGAACTACACAATTAGTGCATAGACTACTATATGCCGCTTTAATTGAAGCTAGAAGCTGCGAGCGCTTTAGATTATTATCTGAAGAATTAGAGGATAAATCTTTAGCTGAGTTTTACCGTAATCTTATGGTCAGCGAAGCTAACCACTACACCATGTTTTTAGGATTTGCTAGACAATATGGAGACCGATCTGAAGTTGATAAAAAATGGGATGATTTACTAGAGCACGAAGCTCAAATCATGAAAAATTTAAGTAAAAAAGAAACTATACACGGTTAACATTGAGACAAATAAAAAAAGCCAATTCTAAATTAGAATTGGCTTTTTTATTATTTATACTTTCAAATTTAGAATTTTACTCCAAAACCGATTTGAATGTTTGTGTTTGTAGCTTCTAAATCACTAGCATTGTCATCTAAGACATTGGATAAACCATAAGAATATCTGAAATCTACAAAAAACTCATCTGAAATTAAATACTCTAAACCTCCTAATGCAGAAAAACCAAAGTTTTTTAGGCTATCCTCATAAGAATGCCCTTTTAAACTTGCTTGAGGTCCTACGCCTATAGCTAAAGATTTACCGATTTTATATTTAAAAAATAATGGTACTTGTATATAATTAATACGCAATTCTTGATCTTTTGCGCCTTCAGCTGAAAACTGAACTTCTGGTGCAAACGAAAATGATTTAGACAAACTATACTCTCCGAAAAAACCAATAAAAAAGCCATTTCTATGTGCATTTTCAACTCCAGTAGGTACACTTGGATCAAAATCTAAATTAGAAATATTATATCCAGCTCTTACACCGTATAAAGCGTCTTGAGAAAATCCGTAAAAAGAAGTTAATACAAATGTTAGAAGTAAAATAGTTTTTTTCATATTCTGAAACTTAAATTGGTTTATTTAATGTATGATTATACAAGTAAAGATATCTTTTTTTCATAAATATGACACATTAAATAGATAAAATGTATTATTTTAACTTTGTATGACTAGATACTGTATCATTATACATACTTTTTATGATACCATCCGCAAGTCCAATTTTTGGAACATAAATATCTTTGGCGCCACACCATTTCATGGCTGACAAATAGATACGCGTCGCTGGAATAATAACATCCGCTCTATCTTGATTTAAATCTAATATTGAAATACGTTCTTCATAAGAATACGTTTGTAACATATTATAATAAGACGTTAAATAAAAGTAAGACAATGGTTTACCTATAACTTTTCCTGAAACTTTAAAAATTTTATTTATATTTCCTCCAGACCCAATAACCTCTATTTTCTCATAACTTGCAGTCTGTTTTTTTATCCAAGTTTCTAGTTCTAACCAAACTTCCTTTTTAACCATATCGTTTAATAATCGAACAGTTCCTAATTTAAAGGATTTGGACGCTATTTTCACACCTTTATCTATAACAGAAAATTCTGTACTTCCCCCACCTACATCTACATACAAATAGGTTTTATTAGCATCAATATAGGTTTGTAAATCTGTGGCTGCAATAATAGCTGCTTCTTCTTCCCCTTCTATAACATCAATTTGAACTCCAGTTTTCTTCTTTATTAACTTAGCAACTTCTAACCCATTTTTAGCTTCGCGCATTGCTGACGTGGCACATGCTTTATACTTAACCACACCGTGCGTTTGCATTAATAACTTAAACGCTTGAATAGTATCAAGCATTCGCTGAATATTATGTTCAGAAATTTCATCTTTTATAAATACATCCGCTCCTAATCTGACAGGAACCCTTACCAACGAGCTTTTTTTAAAACGCGTGGGCTTATCCTTTTCCTCAACAATATTCGATATCAACAATCTAACGGCGTTAGATCCAATATCAATAGCTGCGTATTTTTGAATATTAAGCATCTAATTTATTTTTTAAATAATTATAAGCTTCAAATTGTGACCTAAATTTAGGAGCATCATTTCTTTTATAGGAATTGTTTTGAGCTTTGTTTAAAATTCTGGCCTTAACATTATCCTTCCAACAAATCTCAAATGTATCTAATAACTCTTCCTTTATATCTTGGTCGTAAATAGGACAACTCACTTCTACCCTATTCTCTATATTTCTTGTCATCCAATCTGCAGATGATATATATACTTTAGGATTATTATTATTACAAAAAACATAAAGTCTTGTATGTTCTAAAAACTTATCCACTATGCTTATCACCTCTATATTTTCACTAATTCCCTTTACTCCGGGTACTAAACAGCAAATACCTCTAACAATCATTTGTATTTTTACACCAGCTTGACTAGCTTCATATAATTTATCAATCATTTGATAACTAGAAATGCTATTCATTTTCAGTTTTAAGTAAGCAGGGTTACCTTGCTTAACATTAGCAATTTCCTTATCTATTAATTGAAAAAATTTATTTTTAGTATAATGCGGAGAAGTAATTATATGTTTAAATCGATAAATTTTATAATTAACTTCAAAAAAGCTAAACACTTTATTTATGTCTTTTAATATTTTTTGATTAGCTGTAAATAAGGTGTAATCAGTATATATTTTAGCTGTAGATTCGTTAAAGTTTCCTGTACTGATAAAACCATAACGTTTTATTTTTTTATCTTCTTCACGCTCAATAATACACATTTTGCTGTGTACTTTAAGCCCTTGTACTCCAAAAATCAAATTGATACCTTCCCGCTGCATCTGTTCTGCATAAGCAATATTTGCTTCTTCATCAAAACGTGCTTGGATCTCCATAGAAACAGTCACTTTTTTACCGTTTTTTGCAGCATTAATTAAAGAACTAGCTACATGAGATATCTGAGCAAGTCTGTAAATAGTAATTTTTATCGTTTTTACTTTTGGGTCTATAGCTGCTTCTCTTAAAAACTTAACAACATAAGAAAACGTATTATAAGGTGCATATAATAAAAAGTCCTTTTTAGCTATCGCTTCAAAAATACTACCTTGTAAACTCAACCCTTTAACTTGTAATGGAACTATTTTATCATATAATAAATCCGTACGCCCTAAGCTAGGAAACCCCATATAATCTCTGCGATTATGGTAACGTCCACCAGGTATAATACTATCAGTATTGTCAATACCCATTTTATCCATTAAAAAAGCTAAAGTAGATTTATCAATAGTTTTATCGTAAACAAATCTTACAGGCTCTCCATCCTGTCTATCCTTTACACTATCGCTCATCTTTTCCATGAAACTTTTAGTTAAATCACTATCCAAATCCAATTCGGCATCTCTAGTGATTTTAATCATATGAGTAGTGATTTTGTTATAATCAAATATATTGAAAATATCACTCAAGAATAAACGTAATAAATCGTCTAACATGATAATATAGTCGGTTTCACCATCTTTAGGCAAGACAATAAAGCGATCCATGTTTTTAGAAATTTCTATTAAAGCATATTGGTTAGTACTATCCGCCATATGCATATTAACAGCTAAGTAAGCGGCACTATCTTTAAGATTAGGTAACTTAATTTCTGAATTTAAAACTATAGTAACCAATGCTGGACTCACTTTATCTAAAAAGTACTTTCTAAGATATTGTTTTTGAGATTTAGTGATTTTTGCCTCTCTTAGTATGAAAATATTTTCGGCTTCTAGCTTTTTTTGAATGTCACTTAAAATCTTTAAACTTTCTGTTTGATGTTTGATTACGATATTAGTAATAATCTCTAATAAATCTGAAGCTTTTATTCCTCCAAGCTGACTTTTACCAGCCTTACCTACGTAATCAATTCGTTTTACAGTAGCATAACGTACTTTAAAAAATTCGTCTAAATTATTTGAAAAAATCCCCAAAAAACGCAATCTTTCTATTAATGGTACAGTTTCATCTGCAGCCTCCTGCAATACGCGGTGATTAAATTGTAACCAACTTAACTCCCTATTGATGTATTTATTATCGATAATATGATTAGTCATTTAAATGCAATATTTACCACAAATATATCTAAATAGATTGTCTATTTTAAATGTTTTGGAAATACAATTTTTGTTGTTTTCCCATTTTTTATACTTTTCCATGTATTTTGAGCAAATTCTATTTGCACAAATCCAGAAGTAGTAACATTATCGATAGCTATATCTCCTAACAAATTACATAATTTAGTTAAAGCAAAATTATGTCCAAAAACCATCAGCACATTATTGGAGTCATCACAGCTTAAAATTGATTCCAAAATAGCTTCTCCTGAGAAGTCATAAAGTTGTTTTTTTAGCTCAAATTTGACGTTTTTCAAATCTAAAACATCGACGAATAACATAGCTGTACTTTTTGTTCTTTTCGAGGTGCTACAATAAATAGCATCAGGATTTAAAAAATTAGTTTTTAAGTGTTTAGAAACTAAAACAGCATCATTAACTCCTCTTTTTTTTAAAGGACGCTCGTGATCTTCGACATTATATTCCCATGAAGATTTGGCATGCCTAATAATTTGTAGAATTTTATTCATAACTATCGATAAAGTGCTTTTATGTCTGTTTTTAAAAACACAAAATACCTTTTATCGGTTTTAATGTGTTTTATAACATTTTTTTTTGATTAGGAGATTAAATCAGCTTTCTTTTGTTAAGCTATTAATTAACTTTATCCTAAAAACTATTGAAAAACAGAAAATCTACAATTATCACTTTGTGGTAATATCCCTTAAACTGTAGCATATTTTCTGAAACAATTATTTAAAATTATAATATAACGCGTTAAAGACATTTAGGTTATGAGAATTTCAAATTCTCCTTCCTATTTAATCTTTATAAACTTACTAAAAAACGGTAGGTGCTGTTAAACTTAATTTTTGATTTAAAAATAATAAGATATAGTTAAAAAATTATAAAAATTTTGAGAAAAATAGAAACTAATTTGAAATATTCAAAATCAGTATTAGCCATGCTAATCGGATTTATGTTTAGTTGTTTTACTTTTGCACAAACACAATCTCCTTCAATTCAAACAGGTGTTACATTTCAGTGGTCAGCCGCGCAACCTAACAACGGAAGTTCTGCGATTATTGAGTCTATCACAATAGACGGTTTGTTATATAATACCTTTGTAGTTCCTACATCCTATGAAATGACAACATTAGGTCCTGACGGAAATGGTCCTAATAAAATTTATGAAAATGGCGCAACTATAGCTAGTACTAGTGCAGATCCAAATTGGAATAATAAAGCATTAAGTGCCTTTCAAGATAAAAATTTAAATCATTATTATTCTGCTAATCCAAATGGACGAAATGTATGTGGTAATTTTTCAAGAGCAGAAACTACAGATGCACAAAGACAAACCATTTTTTATAATGAGCCAATACCTTCCAATGATGGCGGAATTTTAGCCGTTACGGAAAGAGGTGGAAACAACTGTTATTATGTTGAAATATGGGGTATACCAGTTGGCGGAGGACCAGAACAACAATTAGGTAATACTTTTGTTAGAAACATAGGTGACAACTGGGGGTGTAATTTTGCACCTCCTATAAATGCTAACTCCGATTATTGGAGATCTGGACGCTGTAACGAAAATGGTCAAACAATTGCCATCGGTTTGTTTTATTTAAACTCCATTGCTCCAACTGGTTCTAAAATTACAAAAATCGAATTTGTTGGTGCCACTAGAGATCATGGTGATGGTAAATTTTTCCTTCTTCAAAAATATGCTGTTGATGACGATTTTGACGAATGTATAGATAACGAAATTAATGGAGATTTAAAGGATGTTGCTAATGTTCCAAATAATTCAACTTTTTCTGTAATTTCTGGCCCCTCACCAGCAGGACAATCTTTTAATTTAAACGCTAATGGTAATTACACTTACATACCTAATCCTGGTTACACGGGACCAGTAACCTTTGACTATAAGGTTTGCTTACCTTCTCCAAACCAAGCTGTTTGTGATGAAGCTACTGTGACTATAAATTACCAACCTTTACCTTCTGCGCCGGTTGTAGATATAAGCTGTAATAATAGTAATGATACAAATACTATTAATATTACCTCTCCCGTTGGTAGTCAATATACTTACAGTATTAATGGAGGTAGCCCGCAAAATTCAACCACATTTCCTAACTTAGTTCCTGGAAATTATAATATAAATGTTTATAATACCTTAGGTTGTACTAATGCTTCAACGACAACTATTAATAATGCCTTAGAAATTTCTAATATAGCAATATCAAACGCTATTTGTGGCACTGGTAATACTGGAAGCATTGACATCACTGTTGTAGGTGGTACTGCTCCTTATTCTTATGCTTGGAATAATAGTGTTGTAACTCAAGATAACAATAATATTCCAGCAGGAAATTATAGCGTTTTAGTTACAGATTTTAATGGCTGCGAGGCTTATATGGACGCTATTATTGTTGATTCGCCAGACAGTGAAAACCCTGTTATTACAGTACCTTCAACAATAACAATCGAGGGCTGCGAAGCTAATGACATAACAGTTGCTAATTCCGAATTCAATTATGGCAGTACTAACTCTAATAATGTTCTAAGTACATTCAATACACTTTCTAACTATAATGTCAGTGATGATGTTAATGTACAATCTGTAACTTATATTGATACCATAACTTCTACCGCTACTTGTACAACAGTTATAAAAAGAACTTTTACTGTTACAGACGATTGTGGAAATACGGCAACAGCAATTACAAACATAACGATTAAAGATACTACTGGACCAGATTTAAGTAGTTGCAATCTTATCTCACAAACTAATGAAGAATGCTCTAGTGCTAATAACAATACTATTGTAGACGATTGGAATGCTGCTAATATTAGTTTATTACAGAACTGTAGTACGGATAATTGTACTGTATCAGCTAACCTTGTTGTTACATCTAACTACTATTATTCTAATTTTATAAAGGATTGTGGAACTAGTGGAAGCATAACTGTTACCTATACTGTAAGAGATGAGTGTGATAATACATCTACAACTAGCGCTACTCTGACCATAGAAGATAATACGGGACCAGATTTAACTAATTGTGCTACTATAAATAAGACCATTGAATGCAATAGTACTTCAAACCAATCTGAAGCTAATGACTGGAATAATAATAATATTGCAGCTTTAAGAAATTGTGGAACTGACGATTGTGATATAGATTCAACAAATAATGTAACATCAAATTTTAATTTCTCTAATTATGTACCTAACGCATGTGGAGGAACTATCGAGGCAGAATACTCTGTAATAGATGATTGTGGGAATATTACTCTTATATCTGGAGTATTTACTATAATTGATACTACTCCTCCTAATTTTAATCAAAGCTTACCTGCTGATATAACTGTAACAGTTGATAACATACCAAATACACCAAATATAACAGCATCAGATAATTGTGGTAGTGCCTCTGTTAACTTTAATGAAACAGAATCTGGAGATGTATGTACTGGAAGCTATACGATTACAAGAACTTGGACTGCAACAGATCAGTGCGATTTAACGACGACGCATACACAAATAATAACAGTAACACAGCCTGTTATCTCTGCAACTATAACATCTGTAACAGATGTATTATGTAATAGTGAAGCAACAGGGAGCATTGACATCACAGTAACTGGAGGTAAATTACCTTATACATTTATTTGGAATGATGTTACCAATACTAATACTGAAGATTTATCAAATGTATTAGCTGGCGCATATAATGTAACCATAACTGATGCTAATGGGTGTACTACCTCTATTGGCGCAACTATTTCTGAACCAACGACTGCTCTTAGTCTAAATATAACTAAAGTAGATGCTACTACAGCACAAGGTTGCTCTAATGGTCAAGCAACAGCCATAGTTTCTGGAGGAACTTCAGGATATACTTACCAATGGAGTACTTCTGCTGGTAGTCAAACAACTGCTACTGCTATTGGACTATCTAACGGAACGCACAGTGTAACTATTACGGATGCTAATAATTGTACTATAACTCAAAGTATAGTAATAGAATGTGTTAATACTTGTGATGCCGAAATTGCAATTACTAATGTTAGTGATGTACTTTGTACTGGTGACACAACTGGCGCAGGAACTGTAACCGCTAATTCTGATGCTAATCCTAGTGCTACTTTCACTTTTACATGGTCGACAGGTCAAGTTAATGCAGGTGTATCAACTAGTACGTTAGCAAGCTTAGCTGCAGGTGTCTATTCTGTAAGTGTAACAATTGATGGGACAGTTTGTCAAGCTGTTGAGGCAACAATAGCTATTACTGAACCGAGTAACGCGCTTGCCATTACTGCTACAACTACTGACGAATTAGGGCCAACAACAAATGATGGGACAGCAACAGCGGTTGTTACTGGAGGTGTTGAACCTTATATCTACTCTTGGTCTCCCGGAGGAGAAACTACTAGTGCAATCACAGGACTTGCTGCTGGTAATTACACTGTAACAGTAACAGATGCCAATGATTGTATAGATTCAACTACTGTAACTGTTAATCCTGGTACATGTGACAATCTATCGGTAACAGGAACTTCTAGCCCAGCGGTTTGTTTTGGAGAAAGTAATGGAAGTGTAACAGCTACTGTAACTGGTGGATCTGGAAACTTTAGCTATTCTTGGGATACTCTTTCTAATACAACTACATCAGTTAACAATTTATCAGCTGGTGATTATACTATCACAGTTACAGATAATGTAACGCTATGCACTACAAATACAACTATAACTATAAACGAACCTAATATTTTAAGTTCTGCAATAGCTGTATCAAACATTTTATGTAAAGGAGATGCTACTGGATCACTAGACTTAGCAGTTAACGGTGGTAATGGAGCCTATACTTTCTTATGGAGCAATGGTGCAACTACTGAAGATTTAATAAATGTAATAGCAGGAAATTATTCTGTAACTATTACGGACTCTAAAGGTTGTGAAACGACAGATTCGGCAACAATTTTAGAACCTGCAACCAATGTTTCTGCTACTATTTCTACACAAACAGATATTGTATGTGAAGGTTTAGGCACAATTATAGTAGAAGGTGCGGGAGGTATTGCTCCTTACTCCTATTCTATTGATGGTGGTGTTAACTACCAAACTGATGGCACATTTGCTAACTTACCTAAAGCTAACTACACAGTAACAGTTGTAGACGCTAATGGATGTACAACAACAGTTACAACAGAAATTCTTATTAACTGTACAGATGCCATCACTGATATCAATAACACTTTCCAAGATCTACCAGTAACTGGAAACGTCTTAACTAATGATGAAGATTACGAAGGTGATACTCAAACAGTAACTGAGAATACGCAACCTGCTAATGGATCTGTAACTATTGATCCTGCTGGAAACTATACTTATACGCCTAACGCTGGATTTACTGGTGAAGATACTTTCACCTACACAATCTGCGATGATGGTAATCCTCAAGCTTGTGATACAGCAACAGTGTATATTGAAGTTTTACTTGTAAGTGGTCCTGGAAACGAAGCGCCTATCGCTAATGCCGATACCGCAACTACACCAGAAGGAACTCCTGTAGATATTGTTGTTCTTACTAACGATTTTGATCCTGATGGAGATACAATTACAGTTACTAACACAACAACTCCGGATAATGGAATTGTAACCGTAGATCCAACTACTGGTGTAATTACTTACACTCCTAATGATGGGTTTATTGGTGAAGACACATTTACGTATACAATATGTGATGATGCTGATCCTGCACTTTGTGATACGGCTACTGTAACGGTAACGGTTCAACCTACGGATTCGCCTAACACAACTAATGCTAATGACGATGCATACACTACAACACCTGGTGCTAATATATCTGATAATGTACTATTAAATGACAATGATATTGAAGGTGATAATCAAACAGTAACTGCTAATACTAATCCAACTAACGGAACAGTAACTATCGCGTCTAATGGTGTCTTTACTTATACGCCTAACTCTGGATTTACTGGTGCCGATTCATTTACATATACTATTTGTGATGATAATACTGACCAAGCTTGTGATACTGCAACGGTATATATTACAATTGGTGGTATTGCTAATACAACAGATGCCATCACTGATATCAATAACACTTTCCAAGATCTACCAGTAACTGGAAACGTTTTAACTAATGATGAAGATTACGAAGGTGATACTCAAACAGTAACTGATAATACACAACCAACTAATGGATCTGTAACTATTGATTCTGCTGGAAACTATACTTATACGCCTAACTCTGGATTTACTGGTGAAGATACTTTCACCTACACAATCTGCGATGATGGTAATCCTCAAGCTTGTGATACAGCAACGGTCTATATTGAAGTATTACCTGTAAGTGGTCCTGGAAACGAAGCACCTATCGCTAATGCCGATACGGCAACTACACCAGAAGGAACTCCTGTAGATATTGTTGTTCTTACTAACGATTTTGATCCTGATGGAGATACAATTACAGTTACTAACACAACAACTCCGGATAATGGAATTGTAACCGTAGATCCAACTACAGGTGTAATTACCTACACACCTAATGATGGGTTTATTGGTGAAGACACATTTACGTATACAATATGTGATGATGCTGATCCTGCACTTTGTGATACGGCTACTGTAACGGTAACGGTTCAACCTACGGATTCGCCTAACACAACTAATGCTAATGACGATGCATACACTACAACACCTGGTGCTAATATATCTGATAATGTACTATTAAATGACAATGATATTGAAGGTGATAATCAAACAGTAACTGCTAATACTAATCCAACTAACGGAACAGTAACTATCGCGTCTAATGGTGACTTTACTTATACGCCTAACTCTGGATTTACTGGTGCCGATTCATTTACATATACTATTTGTGATGATAATACTGACCAAGCTTGTGATACTGCAACGGTATATATTACAATTGGTGGTATTGCTAATACAACAGATGCCATCACTGATATCAATAACACTTTCCAAGATCTACCAGTAACTGGAAACGTTTTAACTAATGATGAAGATTACGAAGGTGATACTCAAACAGTAACTGATAATACACAACCAACTAATGGATCTGTAACTATTGATTCTACTGGAAACTATACTTATACGCCTAACTCTGGATTTACTGGTGAAGATACTTTCACCTACACAATCTGCGATGATGGTAATCCTCAAGCTTGTGATACAGCAACGGTCTATATTGAAGTATTACCTGTAAGTGGTCCTGGAAACGAAGCACCTATCGCTAATGCCGATACGGCAACTACACCAGAAGGAACTCCTGTAGATATTGTTGTTCTTACTAACGATTTTGATCCTGATGGAGATACAATTACAGTTACTAACACAACAACTCCGGATAATGGAATTGTAACCGTAGATCCAACTACTGGTGTAATTACTTACACTCCTAATGATGGGTTTATTGGTGAAGACACATTTACGTATACAATATGTGATGATGCTGATCCTGCACTTTGTGATACAGCTACTGTAACGGTAACGGTTCAACCTACGGATTCGCCTAACACAACTAATGCTAATGACGATGCATACACTACAACACCAACAACTTCGGTTATTGATAATGTACTAATTAATGATAATGATATTGAAGGTGATAATCAATCAGTAACCAGTAATACTGAACCAACCAACGGTACTTTAACTATTGCTCCTAATGGAGACTTTACTTACACTCCTAATCCTGGTTTCTCTGGCACTGATTCATTTACATATACTATTTGCGACGATAATACTGACCAAGCTTGTGATACTGCAACGGTATATATTACTATAGATGGTGTAGCTGGATTAAACGTCGTGAAATCTGCTATCAATGCTAATGGAAATACCTGTATTGTTGCTGGAGATTTAGTAACATATATATTCACAGTAACAAATCCTGGTGATTTACTTATTAACTCTATAACAATTACAGACACTTTATTAGGCGGTGACATTACTGCTGATGTAACTTTGACAGGAGACACCAATAACGATGGTTTACTTGATCCTTCTGAAACTTGGGTTTATACAGCTCCAAATTATACAGTAACACAAGAGGACGTTGATGCTGGTGTAATCTCTAACACTGTTACAATAAGCGGATTAGAGCCTGACGGATTAACAAGCTTAGAAACAAATGATACGTATGTAATTGATGAAAACAACTCAGAATTAAATTTCTGTACTCCAACTAATGGTTTAAACATTGTTAAGTCTGCTGAAATAGCAAACGGAGACGCATGTTTAGTAGTTGGTAGCGAAGTAACTTATACCTTCACTGTAACTAATACAGGGACTGTATCGGTTAACTCAATAACTATTACTGATGCATTATTAGGTGGTGATATTACTACTGACTTAGTGCTTGCTGGTGATAATAACACCAACGGTGTGATTGAGCCAACGGAAACTTGGATTTATACTGCTAATAACTATACAGTAACACAAGCTGATGTTGATGCTGGAATTATTACTAACACAGTAACTGTCGATGGTATCGAAATTCTTGGTAATACAGAGGTGACTGCTACGGATACGTATGTGATTGATGAAAACAATACAGATTTAACATTCTGTACTCCAACTAATGGTTTAAACATTGTTAAGTCTGCTGAAATTGCAAACGGTGATCTTTGTTTAGTAGTTGGTAGCGAAGTAACATATACATTCACTGTAACTAATACAGGTACAGTATCGGTTAACTCAATAACTATTACAGATGCATTATTAGGTGGTGATATTACTACTGCCCTAGTTCTTGCTGGAGATACTAACACTAACGGTGTAATTGAGCCAACTGAAACTTGGATTTATACTGCTAATAACTACACCGTAACGCAAGCAGATGTTGATGCCGGAATTATTACTAACACAGTAACTGTCGATGGTATCGAAATTCTTGGTAATACAGATGTAACTGCTACGGATACATATGTGATTGATGAGAATAATACAGAAGTAATGTTCTGTACGCCTACTAATGGTTTAAACATTGTTAAGTCTGCTGAAATTGCAAACGGTGATCTTTGTTTAGTAGTTGGTAGCGAAGTAACCTATACATTCACTGTAACTAATATAGGGACTGTATCGGTTAACTCAATAACTATTACAGATGCATTATTAGGTGGTAATATTACTTCTGACTTAGTGCTTGCTGGTGATACTAACACTAACGGTGTAATTGAGCCAACGGAAACTTGGATCTATACTGCTAATAACTACACCGTAACGCAAGCGGATGTTGATGCTGGTATTATTACTAACACAGTAACTGTGGATGGTATCGAAATTCTAGGTAATACAGATGTAAGTGCTACCGATACGTATGTGATTGATGAAAACAATACAGAAGTAACTTTCTGTGATCCTACATTTGGATTAAACATTGTCAAGTCTGCTGAAATTGCAAACGGAGACGAATGTTTAGTAGTTGGTAGCGAAGTAACTTATACCTTCACTGTAACTAATACAGGGACTGTATCGGTTAACTCAATAACTATTACTGATGCATTATTAGGTGGTAATATTACTACTGACCTAGTTCTTGCTGGAGATACTAACACTAACGGTGTAATTGAGCCAACTGAAACTTGGATTTATACTGCTAATAACTACACCGTAACGCAAGCGGATGTTGATGCTGGTATTATTACTAACACAGTAACTGTGGATGGTATCGAAATTCTAGGTAATACAGATGTAAGTGCTACGGATACGTATGTGATTGATGAAAATAATACAGAAGTGATGTTCTGTACTCCAACTAATGGTTTAAACATTGTCAAGTCTGCTGAAATTGCAAACGGAGACGAATGTTTAGTAGTTGGTAGCGAAGTAACATATACATTCACTGTAACTAATACAGGGACTGTATCGGTTAACTCAATAACTATTACAGATGCATTATTAGGTGGTAATATTACTACTGACTTAGTGCTTGCTGGTGATACTAACACTAACGGTGTGATTGAGCCAACGGAAACTTGGATCTATACTGCTAATAACTACACCGTAACGCAAGCTGATGTTGATGCTGGAATTATTACTAACACAGTAACTGTGGATGGTATCGAAATTCTTGGTAATACAGAGGTGACTGCTACGGATACATATGTGATTGATGAGAATAATACAGAAGTAACTTTCTGTGATCCTACATTTGGATTAAACATTGTCAAGTCTGCTGAAATTGCAAACGGTGATCTTTGTTTAGTAGTTGGTAGCGAAGTAACATATACATTCACTGTAACTAATACAGGGACTGTATCGGTTAACTCAATAACTATTACTGATGCATTATTAGGTGGTAATATTACTACTGACTTAGTGCTTGCTGGAGATACTAACACCAACGGTGTGATTGAGCCAACTGAAACTTGGATCTATACTGCTAATAACTACACCGTAACTCAGGCTGATGTTGATGCTGGTATTATTACTAACACAGTAATTGTGGATGGTATCGAAATTCTTGGTAATACAGATGTAACTGCTACCGATACGTATGTGATTGATGAAAATAATACAGAAGTAACTTTCTGTGATCCAACTAATGGTTTAAACATTGTTAAGTCTGCTGAAATTGCAAACGGAGACGCATGTTTAGTAGTTGGTAGCGAAGTAACCTATACCTTCACTGTAACTAATACAGGTACAGTATCGGTTAACTCAATAACTATTACAGATGCATTATTAGGTGGTGATATTACTACTAACCTAGTGCTTGCTGGAGATACTAACACTAACGGTGTCATTGAGCCAACTGAAACTTGGATCTATACTGCTAATAACTACACCGTAACTCAGACTGATGTTGATGCTGGAATTATTACCAACACAGTAACTGTGGATGGTATCGAAATTCTTGGTAATACAGAGGTGACTGCTACGGATACGTATGTGATTGATGAGAACAATACAGAAGTAACTTTCTGTACTCCTACTAGTGGTTTAAACATTGTCAAGTCTGCTGAAATTGCAAACGGTGAGGAATGTTTAGTACTTGGTAGCGAAGTAACATATACCTTCACTGTAACTAATACAGGTACAGTATCGGTTAACTCAATAACTATTACAGATGCATTATTAGGTGGTAATATTACTACTGACTTAGTGCTTGCTGGTGATACTAACACTAACGGTGTGATTGAGCCAACGGAAACTTGGATCTATACTGCTAATAACTACACCGTAACGCAAGCTGATGTTGATGCTGGAATTATTACTAACACAGTAACTGTGAATGGTATCGAAATTCTTGGTAATACAGATGTAACTGCTACGGATACGTATGTGATTGATGAGAATAATACAGAAGTAATGTTCTGTACTCCAACTAATGGATTAAACATTGTTAAGTCGGCTGCGATTGCAAACGCTGAGGAATGTTTAGTACTTGGTAGCGAAGTAACATATACATTCACTGTAACTAATACAGGGACTGTATCGGTTAACTCAATAACTATTACAGATGCATTATTAGGTGGTAATATTACTACTGACTTAGTGCTTGCTGGTGATACTAACACTAACGGTGTGATTGAGCCAACGGAAACTTGGATCTATACTGCTAATAACTACACCGTAACGCAAGCTGATGTTGATGCTGGAATTATTACTAACACAGTAACTGTGGATGGTATCGAAATTCTTGGTAATACAGAGGTGACTGCTACGGATACATATGTGATTGATGAGAATAATACAGAAGTAATGTTCTGTACTCCTACAGCATTACTTAACATTGTTAAAACAGGTGTTTTCAATAATGATAATGCTAACGACTGTACTGAAGTTGATGAAACAATAACATATACATTCACAGTAACAAACACTGGTACTTTATCACTAGAAAATGTTGTAATAACGGATCCTTTACTAGTTAATGCTGCAACACCTGTTTCAGTAACATATGTTTCTGGTGATTTAAACAGTAACGATGTTCTAGAGCCTACTGAAACTTGGATTTATACTGCAACGTATTTAGTTACACAATTAGATATTGATGCCACACAAGTTGTAAATACAGCTACTGCAACAGCTACAGTAATTCTAAATGGAGAAACAGTAACAGCTACAGGTGAAACGACTACAGAATTAATAGAAGATACCACACCGCCGAATGTTACAACTTGTGCGGTTCTAGATGAAACTATCGAATGTGACGGTGATAATAATGCTTTACTTGCAGAAACATGGAACGAGACTAATATTACAGCTTTAGAAAATTGTGCAACAGATGCATGTGATAATAATTTTACAGTAACATCTAATTATGACTTTGCTAATTTAGTATCTACTTGCGGTGCTAGCGGAACAATTGAAGTAGTCTACACATTAACTGATGCAACTGGAAACGCTACTACATTTACCGCTACTGTTAATATAGTAGATACTACAGGTCCTGAATTAATTACACCTATAGATTTACCAACAAGTGTTATATGTTCTAACGTTCCTGAAATACCTGAATTAATATTTGAAGATAATTGTTCTATAACTGATGTTGAAGTTGTGTTTGAAGAAACAACAACATTCACTGGATCTGAAGAGATGTACGATATTACATGGACTTGGACAGCAACTGATAACTGTGACAATGACACAGTAATTACACATACAATAAATGTGCTTACAGAAAATTTCACAACACCATTAACTGCTGATCGATGTACCGAAGACGGCCTATTAGATTTATACGAATTCTTACCTGAAGATGCTGACACAGACATCGAATGGGAAGTTGTAACTGATGGAATAACAATCGTTAATGGAATTTTTGACCCTCTTGAAGTTGAAATCGGTGATTATGTCTTTACCTACGCAACATTAAATGGAGGATGTTTAAACACCTATGAGTTGACAATTTCTGTTAATGAAGACTGTATTGTTCTTCCTTGTGGAGAAGATGACTTAAATATATCTAAAGCCGTTACACCAAATGGAGATAGCTATAACGAGTTTTTCACTGTTGGTGGTGTGGAGCAATGTGGATTTATAATAGACTTAAAAATATTTAACCGTTTTGGTGACATTGTTTTCGAATCTAGAGATTACCAAAATGACTGGAATGGCGAAAGTCCAAGTGGATCTGTTGGATCTGCAGGAAGATTACCAAACGGAACATATTATTACGTAATCAATATATTAGATAGTGGAATCAAACCAATAGCTGGTCCTCTTTACTTAGGAACAAAATAAAAACTATAGATGAAAAAAATAAAAATATATAGTATTGGAGTTATATTACTGTTTAGCTGCTTAAATGCATTAGCCCAACAGTTACCCCAATTTTCTCAATACATGTTTAACACTATTGCTATTAATCCTGCCTATGCAGGAAGTAGAGAAACCATTAGTATAGTTGGTTTACATAGAAGTCAATGGGTTGGATTGGCAGGAGCACCGACCACTTCTACCGTGTCTATTCATGCACCTATGAAAAATGAAAAAGTGGGATTAGGACTATCAGTCATCAACGACGAGTTAGGCTTTGAAAACTTTGTCTATGCATACGGAGACTTTTCATACACTATTAACTTATCCGAAAAAACTAAATTAGCATTTGGGTTAAAAGCCGGCTTTACACATTATAATTTGGATCAAGAAGGTTTTTTAGATGATCCTACAATATCTGTAGATCCTTTCTTTAGTAACTTTACTAATAAATGGAATCCTAACATTGGTGTTGGTGCATACTTACATCAAAATAAATGGTATGTTGGTTTATCTGCCCCAAGAATATTAAATACAGACTATAATGAAAGTTCTTTAGACCCTGAAGTTGACTATGTTGCTTTAGAACGTGTTGGATACTACCTAACCGGAGGTTATGTTTTTGATTTAGATGAAAACACAAAACTTAAACCTTCTGCTTTAGTTAAAGTAACTAATGGTGCTCCAATTTCATTTGACCTGAGCGCTCATGTTCTATTTAACGAAACATTTTGGTTAGGGGGAAGTTATAGATATAACCGAGATACTTCTACCATTGGAGCTTTAGCAGATTTTCAAGTATCTCCACAAATGAGAATTGGTTATGCTTACGAACATTATATTACAGACCTGAGACCATATACAGGCGGAACACATGAAATACTATTAATGTTTGAAGTTTTCAAACCTACAAAACGTGTAAAATCACCTAGATATTTTTAAAATGAAAATAAAAATAATTTCTTACATTCTACTTGCATTGTTTATGCAGCAAGCTGTTGCTCAAACAAAAGTAGCTGATAATTTTTTCAGAGACTTTTCTTATGAAAAGGCAGCCGAACTATATAAAGAAGCCTTAAAAAAAGAAGATAGCACTGAATACATCCTGAAAAGAATAGGAGACAGTTACTTTAATATTAGTAAAGTTGAGAAAGCTGAATTCTGGTATGGTAAAGCCATTGAAAAATATCCTTCCATTGATACTGAATACATCTATAAATATGTACAAACACTAAGAAGCCAAAAAAAATACGATTTGGCTAATCAATATTTAAGAGATTTTAAATTAAAAAACAACAAGGATAAACGTATTAAGGATATTGATATTTTTAATATTGAAAATTATAATCAGCTTACCAACACTGAAAAAGTATATGTAAATATAGAAAACCTGCCATTAAACACTAGTTATTCTGATTTTGGTGGATATGAATACAAAAACACACTATACTACTACTCTACTTGGGTTAAAGACTCTATAGTTGACGAAAAAGATTTGTATGATTGGAATAATGAGCCATTTCTTAATATTTTCCAATCTGAAACAAAAATAGAAAAAGAAAAAGAAACTAAAACATATGGAGAACCTACAAAATTAAACTCCACTGTAAATACTTTGGATGATCACGAAGGGCTAGTAGCTATTACTAATGATGGTCAAACCATGTATTTTACAAGAAACAATGTTTCTAAAAAAGACAGACGTAGATATTCAAAAGAAGGAACTTCCAATTTAAAAATATATAAATCTACATTATTAGAGAATAAATGGACCAATGTAACCGAATTACCGTTTAACGATGCTGCCTATTCTTGTGGAGCACCCGCTTTAAGCCCAGATAACAAAACGTTATATTTTGTATCGGATATGGACGGCGGTTTTGGTCAAACAGATCTTTATAAAGTCACCATCAAAGAAGATGGTACTTACGGCAAACCTAACAATCTAGGAGCAGAAATTAACACAGAAGGAAACGAGAAATTTCCATTTGTAGCTAAAGATTCAACATTGTACTTTTCAAGTGATGCAAATTTAAATTTAGGATTACTTGATATATTTGAAACTAATCTGCTTAAAATTAAAAAAAATGATTCAACCGAAGTATATATTAAAAATCTAGGCGCCCCATTTAATAGTCCTTTTGATGATTTTTGTTTCTTTATAGATTCTGAATCACAAACTGGTTATTTTTCTTCCAATCGTGAAGGCGGAAAAGGAGGAGACGATATTTATGCTTTTGGTAAATATCAATGTAAACAAATTGTTTCTGGTGTTGCTTATAATAAATTATCTGGAGAACCACTATCTAAAGTAAGTGTATCATTATTAGATATAAACGGAAAAGTTATAGAGACTTATTTTACTGACAAAGATGGTAAATATGAATTTACGGGTATCGGGTGTGATAAAACTTATACGATATTAGGAGAACGTGTTATTTACAGACCTGACAAAAAAGGATTTTTAACCTCTCCTATTGATGGAGAAACAACTACAATAGATCTTTATTTAGACCCTTTAATTATAGAGAACGAAATAGTTATCAATCCTATCTATTTTGATTACGATAAATCCTTTATTAGAGCTGATGCCGCTTACGAATTAGAAAACGTAGTAGCTGTAATGAGAGAACATCCAAAAATGATTATTAAAATTGAATCACATACGGACAGTCGTGGACGTGATGCTTATAATTTAAAATTATCAGACCGTCGTGCTAAATCTACACGAGACTATTTATACTCACGCGGCATTGAAAACAGCAGAATACAAAGTGCAATTGGTTATGGTGAAACACAAATACTAAACCAATGTACTAATGGCGTAAAATGTACAGACAAAGAACATGAGGAAAATAGGCGATCTAAGTTTATTATAACAAATCAATATAAATAGTAATAAAAAAGCCTTTCTAAATTCAGAAAGGCTTTTTTATTACAAAACGGTAAACGACTTAAAGGAAACTATCCACCTTGCGATACAGTCCATCACAAGCTATTCTAATAACAAGAATGTCTCTCATTTGTTTATACCGCTATAAGTAAGCTTATAATACACAGAACTAGTACTTAAAATTAAGAATCTACCTGTTTGCCTATAAACCCTTTTGTCTGAAATGAAAAGCAACAAGATAATAACAAAAATCAAAAACCTGAACAATTCATGTATTGTTCAGGTTTTTGATTTATACTTTTGAAGTGATTACTTAGGAAGTACTTAAATAACTCCTTTTATTTTTTCATAAAAATGTTTGTAAAATACCATTTATTATTCTCTCCTAATTCTGCTGAAATTTCAAAGTCTGTATAATCACCTTCTATATTCTTTCTGTGTCCTTCACTATTTAACCAAGCATTAACTACTGATGTTGCACTAGAATAACCATAAGCAACATTTTCCGAAACCTTTACTGCATTTGCATTATTCACTAAATAAGATTTTCTAGTAAAAAAGTGATCATGATTAACTTCACTTATATCTGTCATATAATCTGTATGACTAAAAGCTTGTCCTTTTATAAGTTGATGATTAACCAAAGTATTTAAGCCAATACTTATTCTGTGTTGATTTATAAGTTCTAAAATTTCAGTTTCAATTGCTTTAGTTTCGGGAATAACCATAGCGGTACTGTCCATTTCAATAGTATCATCTAAACTATCAGTAGAGCAAGATGTTAAAATTATTGCGAAGCAAAAAACAGTCATTATATAGGTAAAAGTTCTCATTTTTAAAGAGTTAAGTAGGTTTGGGACTCTAAAAATAGAACAGCTATAGTTAACAGACTGTTAAAGAAATGTTAAAATCGATTAAAAACGTGTTTTTAATCGATTTTAACTGCATTTAATCGGTAAAACACACTAACCGAATACATGTAAACGGATAAATCATGGTGATAAACGACTTTTTACCCAGTTAAAATCGGCATCTAAGTTATATAAAATTCTATCGTGCAAGCGGTTAGGTCGTCCTTGCCAAAATTCAATGGAAATAGGTTTAACTATAAAGCCACCCCAAAACGTTGGTCTCTCTATCTCCTTACCTTCATAATCAAGTTCCAACTGTTTTAATTTGTTTTCCAAAACTTCTCTATTCTCTACAATACTACTTTGATCAGAAACAATCGCACCTAATTGACTCCCGCGCGGACGTGATTCAAAATAACCATCACTTAAATTGGCTGCAATTTTTTCTGCCTGACCTTTAATTATTATTTGTCGTTCTGCGCCATGCCAAAAAAACGATAAACACACATTTGGATTATTAAGTATCGCCTGTCCTTTTTCGCTATCATAATTAGTATAAAAAATAAACCCTTCATACGTGAATTTTTTAAGTAGTACGACTCTACTTTTAGGAAATCCATCCTTACCAATTGTCGCGACTGTCATAGCATTAGTTTCGTCCTCAGGAAAGTGTTGATCCACCTCATTAAACCAAGACCTAAAAAGCTCTAACGGATTTTCTGGTGTGTCTTTTAGTAGTAATTCTCCTTTTTCGTAAGTTCTTCTATAGTCGCTTAAGTCTTTTTCCATAACATTTAATTATATGTAAATTTACAGGTTTTTCACTATATTTAGACTATGATATATTCTCAACTTTTAATAAGTTTTATTCTTATTATTTTTGGTTTTCTAGTGAAAAAATATCCAGATTTGATCGCGGGATACAATACATTAAGTCACTCCGAAAAAGAAAAAATAGATACTAAAGGATTAGCCTCCTTTTTACAACGCTTATTAATAGGACTTGGAGTTTTCTGTTTATTCACCTATTTACTATTGAAAATATGTAATGTAAATGATAATAGTATCCTTTACATAAATAGTGCACTATTAATTAGTGTACTTATTATTAATCATTTTATAGCCAATAAACGTTTTAAACTTTAAAACTCAAAGATTTTTCCATCATCTCCAAGTTTCACGTTTTCAAAAATGGATTGTGCCTCTGTTTTAAAAACATTCAAATCGTCATAACGTGTAGAGTAATGCCCTAATATTAATTGCCCCACATTAGCCTGTTTAGCAATACTTGCAGCTTGTTTTGCAGTACTATGTTTAGTCGGAGCAGCTAATTTAGCGTTTTGCTCTAAAAAGGTAGATTCATGATACAATACATCAACGTCTTTAATTATCGGTATTATTGCCTCACTATATGCCGTATCACTACAAAAAGCATAACTTTTAGGCTTATTAGGTGGTAGTGTAACAGATTCGTTTTTAACAAGTACTCCAGCTTCATTTGTAACATCAAAGCCTTGCTTTAACTTTCGATAATAAGACACATCAATATCTTCATTCAAAACAGCATTCATGTCTAGCTTTCTATCTCCTAACTTTTCTTTAAACAGAAAACCATTAGTATAAATACGATGATCTAAAGGAATAGTGTGTACTTCTACTTTATCATCTTCAAAAACAATTTCTGATTCTTTATTAGTTAACTCATGGAATGTCAACTTATAATTAGTCCAAGAATTGGCTAGTTTCATCTGAAGCGTTATTACCTCTTTTAATCCTTTTGGGGAATGTATGTGTAATTCGGTATCACGTCCTAATAATCTAAACGTTGAAATTAACCCCACTAAACCAAAAAAATGGTCTCCATGTAAGTGAGAAATAAAAATATGTTTTATCCTATTAAACTTAATCTTATGCCTACGCAGTTCAACTTGTGTTCCTTCACCACAATCGATTAAAAATATATGATTATTTATTTCTAAAACTTGAGACGTCGGATTTGTAAACGTACGTGGTGTTGCACTATAACAACCTAAGATATTTAATTTCATTAGATAAGAATAATTACTGTTTTAAAATGAGACCTGATAAAAGGGCAAATACGATTTTTACAACCCTAAATCACGTTCCATAACTTCCATTTCTATAATATCGTAAGCTTCTTGAAGTGTTGGTACGATTATAATTTCGTCTGGAGTTTTATCCGTATCAATACCTTCATTAACTATAACAAAAGAATGCTTTGTTGCGCGGTGTTGGTTAGAGACTCTTAAAAACTCAATAACATCTTCTAATGCCACTACTTTAATCGTATTTAAATTAACAATAATATTATTGTTTTTAAATTTTGGATATAATGTTTCTATTTTTTTTACTAATTCTATAACCGAAGCATTTTCTTGGGTTACTACAATTAAATTTTCATTTTGATCTATAATCATAACTATTGTTTTATTTTGGAAGCTAGTAAATAGATTACTGCCATTCTAACTGCTACTCCGTTTTGTACTTGATCTAAAATTATGGCTTGCTTAGAATCGGCAACATCACTAGTAATCTCTACACCTCTGTTTATTGGTCCAGGATGCATTATCGTGATTTCCTTATCTAAACTATCTAGTAACTCTTTATTAACTCCAAATTGTTGTGTATATTCTCTTGTTGATGGAAAATAACTAATATCCATACGTTCATTTTGAACCCGTAGCATATTGGCTACATCACACCAATTAAGTGCTTTTCTTAAGTCTGTTTCTACTTTGACACCTAACTTATCAATATGTTTTGGTAGTAAAGTCTTAGGGCCACAAACCATAACATTAGCACCTTGTAATTTTAAAGCATATATATTGGATAAAGCCACGCGGCTATGTAAAATATCCCCGACTATCACAACGTTTTTACCCTTAACACTGCCCAATCGCTCTCTTATAGAATAACTATCCAATAGCGCTTGCGTAGGATGCTCATGCGCACCATCTCCCGCATTGATGATACTTGCATTAACATGCTTCGATAAAAACACACCCGCTCCTGGATTAGGATGACGCATAACTACCATATCCACTTTCATGGAAAGAATATTATTTACTGTATCTATTAAGGTTTCTCCTTTCTTAACCGAAGATTGAGAGGCTGAAAAATTAATAACGTCTGCAGACAATCGTTTTTCTGCCAATTCAAATGACAATTTTGTACGTGTAGAATTCTCGAAAAATAAATTGGCAATGGTAATATCACGAAGGGAAGGCACTTTTTTAATAGGACGATTAATCACTTCCTTAAAATGATCAGCTGTCTTAAAAATAAGCTCTATATCCTGTATATTCAGATATTTAATTCCTAATAAGTGTTTTACACTTAACTCGCTCATATTATATAGTATTCAGGTGGTAGTCAAAACTACCAGTTAATCTTTTAGTTTAAATCTAAGCAACACTAGTATTACGTGTCCAAAAGTCTGTTCTAACTTCTAATCAGATAGACTGCATCTTCTCCTTCATTTTCAACCCAATTCACTTTAACTTTTTCATTGTTTATAGCATCTACTTGGCGTCCTCTATAATTAGGTTGTATTGGTAAATGTCTACTAAAACGTCTATCAATTAAAGTTAGTAATTCAATTTCTGACGGGCGTCCAAACGATTGAATAGCAGTTAGGGCAGATCGTATACTACGTCCTGTATATAATACATCATCGATAAAAACTATTTTTTTATCCTCAACGTCTACATTAATTTCAGTAGTATTTGCTTCCAGTGGTGTGTCTCCTCTTCTAAAATCATCTCTATAAAACGTAATATCCAGATGACCAAGTTGTAAGTTTTTGATTTTATAGTCCTTTTTTAGCATAGATGCTAAACGGTTAGCCAAATACTTACCTCTAGGTTGTATACCAACTAAAACGGTATTAGAAAAATCATTATGATTTTCGATGAGTTGACAAGCCAATCTATGTAGAATGATGTTGACTTCTGTAGCATTAAGTAGCACTTTTTGACTCATAGTGTTCCAAACGGGTTTGGTAAACAAAGGTAAAGTAAATTATTATAAGTTGAAAGGTGTTTTTGTATCAAAAAAAAAAGCCTCTCATTTCTGAGAGGCTTTTAATATTGATAAAAACTTTAAAGCTTATACTTTTCCGTCCATTTTATCTTTTAACGCTTGTAAAGCTTCGTTAGCATCACCTAAAGTTGGTTTAGCTTCGTCAGCTTGAGACGCTGCCTTTTTAACAGCTGCTTTTACATTTGCCATTTCTTCTGCTTTAAATATAGCAGTATGAGAAGCAACAACACGTTTGAATTCTTTGTTAAATTCGATAATCTTGAATTCTGCAGAATCACCTTTCTTTAACATCTTACCGTCTTCTTTTTCAAGGTGACGAGATGGTACGAAAGCAACGATGTCTTCGTTAAATTCAATAGTAGCTCCTTTATCTACAACATCAGCAATTTCAGCTTTGTGTGTTGTACCTAAAGCAAACTCAGTTTCGTATTTATCCCAAGGATTATCAGTTGTTTGTTTATGACCTAAAGATAATTTACGTCCTTCAACATCTAACTCTAATACTACTACATCTAATGTATCACCTACGTTACAGAACTCAGATGGATGTTTGATTTTCTTAGTCCAAGATAAGTCAGAGATGTAAATTAATCCATCAATACCTTCTTCTAATTCAACAAAAACACCAAAGTTTGTAAAGTTACGTACAATACCTGAATGCTTAGAACCTACAGGATATTTAGTTGTAATATCTGTCCATGGATCAGCAGATAATTGCTTGATACCTAATGACATCTTACGATCTTCTCTATCTAAAGTTAAGATTTGTGCGTCAATTTCGTCACCAACTTTTACAAAGTCGTTAGCAGAACGTAAATGAGTAGACCATGACATTTCAGACACGTGTACTAAACCTTCAACTCCTTCTGCAACTTCGATAAATGCACCGTAATCAGCGATTACAACAACTTTACCTTTAACTTTATCACCTACAGCAACAGTTTCTCCTAAAGCATCCCAAGGATGTTTAGATAATTGCTTAAGACCTAATTGGATTCTAGACTTATCTTCATCAAAGTCTAAGATTACAACATTTAATTTTTGATCTAACTCAACAATCTCATTTGGATGGTTAATACGTGACCAAGATAAATCTGTAATGTGAACTAAACCATCAACACCACCTAAATCAATAAACACACCATAAGAAGTAATGTTTTTAACAACACCTTCTAATACTTGTCCTTTTTCTAGTTGACCAATAATTTCTTTCTTTTGCTCTTCAATATCAGCTTCAATTAAAGCTTTATGAGAAACTACTACGTTTTTGAATTCGTGGTTGATTTTCACAACTTTAAATTCCATAGTTTTGTTTACGTACTGATCGTAATCTCTAATTGGCTTAACGTCAATTTGAGATCCTGGTAAGAATGCTTCGATACCAAAAACATCTACAATCATACCACCTTTAGTACGACATTTAACAAAACCGTTAACGATTTCTCCAGTTTCATTAGCTTTGATTACTCTGTCCCAAGCCTTAATTACACGAGCTTTTCTGTGAGATAATACTAACTGTCCTGTTGCGTCTTCACGTACATCAATTAATACCTCAACCTTGTCTCCTACTTTTAAGTCTGGATTGTATCTAAATTCGTTTAAAGAAATAACTCCTTCCGACTTAGCGTTGATGTCAATAATTGCATCACGATCTGTCATGTGCACTACTGTTCCTTCAACAACCTCATCATCTAAAGTATCTACGAAATTTTCTGATACTAATTTTTCAAATTCTTTTAATTGAGAATCTTCAACCTCATCAATTCCTTCTTCGTAATTGTGCCAGTTAAAATCTGCTAAGAATTTTTCAGGGTTTGCTTGAGCTTCAGATACTACTGGAGCTGCTTTTGTTTCTGCTGCTGCTTCTTGAGCTGCAACTTCTGCTTGTTTTGCTTTTTCAGCCATTTAAATAATTTTAATAATGTACTTTTAGCTTTCGCTGAATTAAATACACTATGTTTTTGTATTCTGTTATGTTTAGAAGATTTAGACGCTAACACACAGAAGTGTTATAAATAAAATTGTTTTAATCCCTTTTCATCTTTCTGGTAGGCGTTAAAAAGGAGTGCAAAAATACTACTTTTTACTAATACAGCCTAATAGTAATATAAAAATATTAAAAGACTGACATTCAATAGGCTACAAATATATTAATTATTCTGAATAAATGTATTTCAACTGATAAATCATACACTTTATCTAAACCGCCCTTAAATTTAAATTTAGTTTTTCAAACTGCTATTTTAATTACTATCTTTAATGAAGAATTAACAATTAAAATTAAATTACTTATGGCTTTAAGAGCAAAATATCAAGGTGTACTTGACTTAGGAGAAAAATTAAAAATCGCTAACGGTGACGTTACTGAAGAAAATGGTGTATTAAAAGTTAAAGGAACTGCTAGTACGCAATATGAGAAAAACTTAATGTGGGATGCAATCAAAGCTGCAGGTGGAGATAGTCCTTCAGACATTATGGCAAATATTGATGTTGCAGATGAGAGTCTTTATGCAAAACATACAGTTGTAGGTGGAGACACTTTAGGTAAAATAGCTAAACATTACTATGGTAATGCAGCAAAATATACTGCTATCTTTGAAGCTAACAAGGATATCTTAAAGAATCCTGACATGATCAATGTGGATCAAGAATTAAAAATTCCTAATTTATAGGAATTTAATAATACATTACAAAAAGCGAATTGTTAAGCGAAAGCCAACAATTCGCTTTTTTTTATACCTTACAATTTAATTAGGCTAAATCATCTAACGTCTTATTAACTAAATTAAGCACAGCGTCAAATTGCGCTTCTAAAGTCAGATCAGAATTATCAATCTCTATAGCATCGTCTGCTTTTACTAAAGGTGAATCTTCCCTATGCGAATCTATATAGTCACGCTCTTGAACATTACGCAATACCGCTTCATACTTAACATCGTCTCCTCTACCAATCAATTCATCAAAACGTCTTGTCGCACGCTTATCTGCAGATGCTGTCATAAACAGTTTTAATTCAGCATAAGGAAACACTACTGTACCAATATCACGACCATCCATAACAACACCTTTGTCTTTCCCCATTTTTTGTTGCTGTTTAACTAACTGGTAACGAACTTCTGGTATCGCTGCGACTTTACTAACATAACTAGAGACCTCTAATGTTCTAATCTCTCGTTCTATATTTACGCCATTTAAATACACTTCTGCAAATCCTAAAGCAGGATTAAATGTAAAGCTAATCGTAATCTTATCTAAATTAGAAACCAAAGCAACTACATCAAATTGGTCTTTATCTATCCAACCATTCTGCATCGTATATAAAGTTACAGCTCTATACATGGCACCAGTGTCTACATAAATGTAACCTAAGTGTTTCGCTAATTGCTTTGCTACTGTACTTTTTCCTGTTGATGAAAAACCGTCTATGGCTATGGTAATATTTTGCACTTGTTTTATTTTAGAATGTAAAAATAGGAATTATAATTTGGAACTATAAGGTCCGCATTGCGTGGTTTTATAATCACACATACTTAAACTGTAATCTACATAATGGTTATTACTATTAAAACGGTGGCATGTCTCCCGTATAGTAATATTCAAACTCTACAACCTCCCCTGTAGTTAAAGTATCACGTCCAATAAGATAATAGGTTGTTCCAACATGTAAACTAGAATAGGACTTTGCTGAAATAAAAGTTATAGGATCTCCTGATTTATAAACTTTCACAGACTTTACATCTGGTGAATCATACTCCGAAGCTTCATTTAAAACTAGACTATAATTTCTAAATCTTAAGTTTATTGCATTCCAACGTATTGTCGCTACATCTTTAAGTTTAAAAGGTCGATTTAAAATTTTAGAATAACGCTCGTCTTCAGAAACCTCTTTTTTACTCTCATATAGTAAAGCATAAAACCCACCACTAACTATTAAAACAAAAAAGAGAAGTATAGCGATAACAAGTTTTTTAACTGATATAGACGTATTAGACATGAATCATCAGTTATTACACTGTTAGATGTGCAACGATATCCTTAACCGGTAATATTGCTTTAGTATGCTCAATACTTGGTCCTGCAACCCAAACGGTTTTATACGTTGCTTTTTTAGCTGCATTTTCTGTGGCTTTCATCCCTATTGAAAAACGAATCATTTTAACCCACTTTTTAAGTTTTTTGTTTTTATTTAAAACACGTTCTATCCAAGTTTGCTTCGTTCCGATCTTTTGTACGTAAGGTGTATTGATTACTGTACAAGGCGTCCCAGAAATACGTTCTGTCATGATAATATCCTTTTCTCCGTAATCTACGCAAGCCTGCTTATACTCATCAGTCACTCCTGCTTCTATAGAAGCAATAAATGGACTCCCTACAGATACGCCTTCTGCACCGTAGCTTATCATTTTATCAATATCCGCTTTACAACCTACACCTCCTGCAGATATAACTGGAATTGTTAGCGCTTGGCTTAACTGATTAGTTAGCTCTTGAGGGGTTAAGTTTCCTCTATGTCCACCAGCTTCGTTATTAACAGCAATAGCTGCGTCTGCTCCTAGCTGTTCCACCTTTTTAGCAAAACGTAAATCAGTAACATCGCAAAATACTTTTATTCCTGATTTATGTGCTTGCTTAATAGTTTCTTCTGGGCTACCTAAAGATGTAATAATAAAATCGCAACCTTCTTCACACAGTACCCTAAGTTGCTCTTTATATTTAATATTTGATTTATTAACGATTAAGTTAAAACCAAAGGATCCTCCTTCTACCTTATTAGCTTTCAATTCTATTATAGCAGCTCGTAACTGATCTAATGTTCTATAATTAAGCGCAGGAATACATCCTGCTATTCCGGCTTTCATACCTTCTGTAACCATTGCTACATTAGACACCAAAAACATTGGCGCTTGTATGATTGGATATTTTATATTTAAAAGCTGAGTTAATTTAGTTTCCATTTTTCAAGTATTGTTATACTCACAAATATAAACAATAATTTACTATGCATGCATAGTTTTTTTTTGAATTACTAGATTGTAGTAAGGTTATATATTACAACATCCAATACTTCACTAATGACTTTAAACTTAATAGAGCGCATTTTATAAATCTTAAACAAAAAAAACGCAATCAAATTAATGATTGCGTTTTTTTATAATATGATTCTAAAACTACTTCAGAAAGACGTTATTATTTTACTTCTTCGAAATCTACATCTTCAACATCACTGTTTTCAGTTGTATCTGCTCCTGCATCAGGACCTGGTTGACCAGCTTGTCCATCTGCTTGTGCTTTGTACATTTCTTCACTTGCTACTTTCCAAGCTTCGTTAATTTTTTCTAACGCTGGAGCAATAACTGCTACATCTTTAGATTCGTAAGCTGCCTTTAATTCAGTTAAAGCTGCTTCGATTGGTGCTTTTTTATCATCAGATAATTTCTCACCAAATTCTTTTAATTGATTTTCTGTTTGGAAAATCATAGAATCAGCTTCATTTAAAGTCTTAGCATTTTCAGCTGCTTTAGCATCTGATTCAGCATTTGCTTCAGCATCAGCTTTCATTTGCTTGATTTCTTCTTCAGTTAAACCAGAAGATGCTTCAATACGAATATCTTGTGTTTTTCCTGTAGCTTTATCTCCTGCAGATACTTTAATGATTCCGTTAGCATCAATATCAAAAGTTACTTCAATTTGAGGTACACCTCTTTGTGCTGGTGGTAAACCATCTAAGTGAAAACGTCCAATTGTATTGTTATCTGCAGCCATAGCACGTTCACCTTGTAAAACATGAATTTCTACTGAAGGTTGGTTGTCTGCTGCTGTAGAGAATACTTGAGACTTTTTAGTTGGGATTGTTGTATTTGCTTCAATTAACTTAGTAAATACGTTACCCATAGTTTCGATACCTAATGATAAAGGTGTTACGTCTAAAAGTAATACATCTTTTACATCTCCTGATAATACTCCACCTTGGATACCTGCTCCTAAAGATACAACCTCATCTGGGTTAACACCTTTTGAAGGTGCTTTTCCAAAAAATGCTTCTACTGCTTTTTGTACTGCTGGGATACGTGTAGATCCACCTACTAAAATAACTTCGTCAATATCAGATTTTGATAAACCTGCTGCTTTTAAAGCTGTTTGACAAGGCTCGATAGTACGTTTTACTAAATCGTCAATTAACTGCTCAAATTTAGAACGTGTTAATGTACGCACTAAGTGTTTTGGTCCACTTGCAGTAGCTGTAATATATGGTAAATTAATTTCTGTTTGCTCAGAAGAAGATAATTCAATCTTCGCTTTTTCTGCTGCTTCTTTAACACGTTGTAAAGACATTGGATCTTTTCTTAGATCAATACCTTCTTCTCCGTTAAATTCGTCAGCTAACCAATCTATAATTTTTTGATCAACATCATCACCACCTAAGTGTGTATCTCCATCTGTAGATAACACTTCAAATACACCATCTCCTAATTCAAGGATAGATACATCATGTGTTCCTCCACCAAAATCAAATACAACTATTTTTTGGTCAGTACCTTTCTTGTCCATTCCGTAAGCTAAAGCTGCTGCTGTTGGCTCGTTTATGATACGACGTACTTTTAAACCTGCAATTTCTCCTGCTTCTTTAGTTGCTTGACGTTGTGAGTCATTAAAATAAGCTGGTACAGTAATAACTGCTTCAGTTACATCTTGACCTAAATAGTCTTCAGCAGTTTTCTTCATTTTTTGAAGGATCATAGCTGATAATTCTTGAGGCGTATATAAACGACCATCAATATCTACACGTGGTGTATCATTATCACCTTTAACTACTTTGTAAGGTACACGTTCTGCTTCTTTTTTAGACTCAGAATACTTGTTACCCATAAAACGTTTAATTGAATAAACCGTTTTTGTAGGGTTAGTTACTGCTTGTCTTTTTGCTGGATCACCAACTTTAATTTCGCCTCCTTCAACAAAAGCGATAACTGAAGGTGTTGTACGTTTACCTTCTGCGTTTGGGATCACAACTGCTTCATTACCTTCCATTACAGAAACGCAAGAGTTTGTTGTTCCTAAATCGATTCCAATAATCTTACTCATAATTTTATATAATTTAAATTTTGTATTGTAATTGTTACGATATCAGTAAGTCAATGATTATGCCAAGACAATCGGACTGACATGATGGCAGAATCTAATTAAATATCAACCCTCTTTTAACTTTTATATCTGTCGCAAAAAACTATATTTGTCGCTTAATACTTAAACGATTTCGTAATATGGAGTGTATTTCTGTTTTTGACATGCTAAAGATTGGTGTTGGCCCATCTAGTTCTCATACTTTAGGTCCTTGGCGTGCTGCAGAGCGTTGGATTTATGAACTTAAAGCAGCTAACCTTTTTGATAGTGTTCAACGCGTTCGTATAGATTTATACGGCTCTTTGTCTCTAACAGGAAAAGGTCATGCTACAGATTTAGCAGTTATGCTTGGTCTAAGTGGTGCTGATCCAGAAAGAATACCCACAGATACTATTGATATTATAATAGCGTCTATTACCAATACGGAGAAACTCGTACTGAATAACGAACGTATTATCTCTTTTGATAAAAAACAAGACATCGTCTTTAACCGTGCCTTTTTACCCTTTCACTCTAACGGAATTACATTTACCGCTTTCGCTGAAAACGAAATCCATACCTCTACCTTCTACTCTATTGGTGGTGGATTTGTTGTTAAAGAAGAACGTACGGTCGATGCCGAAAATAAAGAACTTAAAAAAGAATTCCCCTTTCCTATTGATAAAGCTACCGAGCTGTTAGCCTTTTGTCAAAGTGAAAACAAAACCATATCAGAAATTGTTTTAGAAAACGAACGCTCTCTTAGAACGGACGAAGAAATAGACTTTGAGTTACATCGTATTTGGGATACCATGCTAGACTGTATGTTTACAGGCTGTCATACGGAAGGTAATTTACCTGGAGGACTAAATGTTAGAAGACGTGCTTTTGATACGCACAAACGTTTAAATATAGAAGTCCCTTACACCACACCACAAGAATGGTTAGAAAGTATTAGACATAGTGAAGTCAAATTTAGACAAATATTAAAATGGGTAAGCTGCTTTGCTTTGGCGGTAAACGAAGTTAATGCTGCTCTTGGTCGTGTAGTTACTGCACCAACTAACGGAAGTGCTGGTGTTATACCATCTGTCTTAATGTATTACTTAGTTATAGAAAACCATGACGCTGGTTTTAAAGAAATCAAACAATTTTTACTAGTTGCTAGCGAGATTGGAAGCATCTTTAAAAAAGGAGCAACAATTAGCGCAGCAATGGGCGGCTGTCAAGCCGAAATTGGGGTATCTTCTGCTATGGCAGCAGCAGCTTTATGTGATTTATTGGGCGGCTCTACAGAACAAGTCATGATTGCTGCAGAAATTGCTATGGAACACCACCTAGGTTTAACTTGTGACCCTATTGGTGGTTTAGTACAAATCCCATGTATAGAGCGTAACAGTATGGGAGCTATTAAAGCCATTAATGCGGCAGAATTAGCTTTAGATACCGATCCTAAAAATGTCAAGGTACCTTTAGATAAAGTGGTAGACACCATGTGGGAAACCGCAAAAGATATGAATACTAAATATAAAGAAACCTCTGAAGGTGGTTTAGCGGTACGTGTAAGCCTTTCTGATTGCTAGATTTAGATTATTAAAGGCTTCAGAAAATTTATTACGTCACATGAATTCTAATATTATCCTAAAAAAGAAGTAAGCCTTTAGTATACGTACTAATTTTAGTATTTTTACAATATATATTAAACTATAAAAATATGTCTGTAGCAAAAAAAGAATATAAAAGAGTAACTGTTAAGTCTTTAGTCGAAATGAAGAAAAATGGAGAGAAAATTTCCATGTTAACAGCTTACGATTATACTATGGCTAAAATAGTTGATGGTGCTGGTACAGATGTTATTTTAGTAGGTGATTCTGCAAGTAATGTAATGGCTGGTCATGAAACAACATTGCCTATTACTTTAGATCAAATGATATATCATGCCTCTTCTGTGGTGCGCGCTATACATCGTGCGTTAGTGGTTGTCGATTTACCTTTTGGAAGTTACCAAAGTGATCCTAAAGAAGCCTTACGCTCTGCTATTAGAATCATGAAAGAATCTGGTGGACATGCCGTAAAAATGGAAGGTGGTAAAGAAGTTAAAGAATCTATCAAGCGTATTTTAAATGCTGGAATTCCTGTCATGGGACATTTAGGATTAACGCCTCAGTCTATATACAAATTTGGAACATACACCGTACGTGCTAAAGAAGACCAAGAAGCTATTCAACTTAAAGAAGATGCTTTAATGTTAGAGAAGGCAGGCTGTTTTGCTATTGTATTAGAAAAAATACCTGCTAAATTAGCGCAAGAAGTTGCAGAAAGTGTTTCTATTCCTGTTATCGGAATTGGTGCTGGTGCTGGTGTTGATGGTCAAGTGTTAGTTACACATGATATGATTGGTATGACACACGAGTTTAATCCAAGATTTTTACGTCGTTACATGAATCTTTACGAAGACATGACTAATGCCATGAAGCAATACGGAGAAGATGTCAAAAGTGGCGACTTCCCTAGTGACAAAGAACAGTATTAATTTAACTTTTAGCTTATTGCTATTGGTTTTTAGTTTATAATTTGTGTCCAAAATAATTTCAAATAAAGACAACCTACAAGTCATCTACGAGGATAACCATATCATCGTCGTAAATAAACGTGCAGGCGATATTGTACAAGGCGATAAAACAGGAGACAAACCATTAAGTGATGTTGTTAAAGGATTTATTGCTGACAAATATAACAAACCGGGCAAGGTCTATTTAGGCACCGTACACCGTTTAGACAGACCAACTACAGGTTTGGTTATCTTTTCAAAAACAAGTAAAGCCCTACCCCGTTTAAATAAGTTATTTGTATCCAAAGAAATTTCTAAAACCTATTGGGCTTTAGTTAAAAATAAACCCGAAAAAGAAGCTAATACTTTAATCCATTGGCTAAAAAAGAATCCTAAAAATAATAAGTCTACCGCTTATATAAAGGAAATTCCAGAAAGCAAAAAAGCCATTCTGCATTACAAAACCATCAAGAAATTAGATAATTATTATCTGTTAGAAGTTAACCTAGAAACGGGGCGCCATCATCAAATACGCGCGCAACTCTCTAGTATTGGTTGTCCAATAAAAGGTGATTTAAAATATGGTTTTGATCGCAGTAATAAAGACGCTAGTATTAGTTTACACGCCAGAAACATCAAATTTATACATCCAGTCTCTCTAGACGATTTAAACATAACAGCGCCCTTACCTAAGGATCCTATTTGGGACGCTTGTCTTTAATATTAGGGCGTTACCACAAAGGTCGTATTTAAATTTATCCTGAGCGCAGTCGGAGGGTTGTAGCTTTTTTTTGCCATTTATGACAGAAAAAAGGATGCCATTACCACCAATAACGCAACACTAGCAAACTAATAAAATACATTATCTTTATATAAAAACATTCATATGATTCCGGAATTACTAAACGATCAAAAAAGTTATTTTAAAACAGGTGAAACGTTAAGTATCACCTTTAGGAAAACACTATTAAAAGCACTTTTAAATCAATTAGTAGCAAGAGAGCAAGACATTACTGATGCGCTATATAACGATTTTAAAAAACCAGAATTCGAATCTGTCTTAACGGAAACAGCTATTGTTATTCAGGATTTAAAACACACCATTAAAAAGCTAAACAAATGGGCAAAACCTAAACGTGTGTTTCCTGCGTTATTAAACTTTCCGTCTTCGGATTATTTGTATACAGAACCTTATGGAAGTGTTTTAGTTATCGCACCGTGGAATTATCCCTACCAATTAGCATTAGCACCTTTAGTTGGCGCCATTGCTGCGGGAAACACTGTTATTTTAAAACCAAGCGAATTAACGCCACATACTTCGGCCTTAATTAATGACATTATTAAATCCGTATTTAAACCCGAACACGTTACCGTTGTAGAAGGTGGCGTTGACACCTCTACTAAATTACTAGAACAACACTGGGATTACATCTTCTTTACAGGTAGTGTTAACGTTGGTAAAATTGTAGCCAAAGCTGCTGCTGTTAACTTAACACCAACTACTTTAGAATTAGGCGGAAAAAACCCATGTATTATTGATGATACTGCTAATATTAAACTAGCCGCAAAACGCATTGTTTGGGGTAAATTTGTTAATGCAGGACAAACGTGTATTGCTCCTGATTATATTTTAATTCATCATTCTAAAAAAGACGCGTTTTATAAAGCTATGAAACATGAGGTTGAATTAGCGTATTCTACAACACCACAACAATCTAAAGATTTTGCACGTATTATCAACCTGAAAAATTTTGAGCGTTTATCTAAAATGCTAACCAATCAAAACTGTATTATTGGTGGTCAAATAGATGCTGACACGTTATACATCGCCCCCACTGTTATTGACCATCCGACGCTTGATAGCGAAGTCATGAAAGACGAAATATTTGGTCCTATTCTCCCAGTAATTTCTTATCAAAATGATTCGGAATTAGAAGCTATCATTTTGTCTTATAACAAACCATTAAGCTTGTATGTGTTTGGCACAAATTCCGCGAAAGCGAAACAATTAATACAAAAATTCTCTTTTGGAGGTGGCTGTATAAACGACACAATAGTACACTTTGCTAATCATAGATTACCATTTGGAGGTGTAGGAAATAGTGGTCTTGGGGCTTATCATGGACACTATACCTTTGATACGTTTAGTCATAAAAAAGGAGTAGTTAAAAAAGCGAATTGGTTAGATGTACCCGTACGTTATGCGCCTTATAAAGGAAAGCTTGACTTTGTTAGACGTTTTTTGAAGCACCTATAATTACACTCTTATGTTCTGTAAGGATACGTTAAGGAAAGTAGAACGCCTTCTCCTATTTTAGAACTATAATTTAACTCAGCCTGTATTAATTCTGATCTACTTTTAATATTTATTAATCCAGAACCTTGTTCAATCGTTTTATGGTCAAAACCAATACCATCGTCTTGTAATACCAATTGTAATGTACTTTCAGAAAAATCTGCTGTAATGGATAAATTACTAGCTTTGCCGTATTTAACCGTATTAGAGATAAATTCTTGAACTATTCTAAACAATAGTATACCATCTTTTGGCTGGTTAAATTGATCCGAAAAACCAGTTGTACAAAAAGAAGCGTTCAATAATTTTAATTTATTTAAACGCTCGACTTCACTATTAACAGATTGCACAAATCCCCTATTTAATATCACATCACTATTTAGTGTTTTAGATAATAAACGTAACTCTGTCAACCCTTGTTTAACTGCATTTTTAGTTTCGGTAAAGGATTCTTTAATATCATCTGGTACTTTGGTATTCAGTACACTCATATTCATGTTAGCAACCGATAAAATTTGTCCTACATTATCATGTAATTCTTGACCTATGTTCTTAAGGGTTTGCTCTTGTATTTCTATTTGTGCATTAGTTAACTCTGCTTCAAATGCCTTTTGTTGTCTGATTTTATCTAAAATAAGTAAATTCTTCCTTTTTTGAAAGACCATAAAAAACAAGATAATAAGTGTACAGACGACCAGTAATATACCAATCATATAAATTAGTAAATAGCGCTCTGAACTAGTAGACATTGGTGCGCCTAAACTTTGAATTTGTATCATTAAATTAGTCATAGTCTTTTACTTTATAAACTTCGATGGTTAAGATTAATTAGTATTAAAAATAGATATAATAGTTTTTTTAAGCTCCAAACTTATTTCTGCTTTGCGAAATAACTCATACAAATAACAAAAATGTAGTTACAATCAAAATTTCAGCAGTATAAACATAACTTAACTATTTGTAAAATGATATTCTTCTGTAAATAAAAATCTAGTTTTATTCCTATAATTATGTTTTCATACGTAATTCCGGTTTTGAAACTATTAAACCCACAGTAAATGTAAGATACATCGTGAATATTACTGCTATATTTATATACGATCTGAGCAGAACATAATTTAAATCAGCTTTAGTATAATAAATCTCATAAAAAACTAATGGTGTTTTTATTAACCAAAAAAACAAAATAGCACAAGCAATATAAAAGTTTAATGACTTATGAAAATTAAGAATCGCATCACTTTGAAGTATTTCAAAAAAATAAAAAAAAGCACATTGTAGTATTATAATACCTCCACAAATATATATAATAGGGAATGAACCTTTAAAAAAGAAGTCTAAATTAGTCAATATTGTAAAAACAGATATGCCTAAAAAGACATATGTCGAATATTTTAATATTGTAATATTAACTATGCTTTTTAAAATCCTCTGAAAATAACAACTAAAAAAAATTACAGCACAAATTTTCCACATTATTGTATACAACCAATAATTTCGTTCAAATATTGTTCCTTTTAGAAAGTACAAAAAACCATCATCTATATATAATGTGTATCGACCAACTGTTGATAATAAAACAACATAACATAAAAACAAAATAAAATATTTAGCAATTGTTTGACTATATTTTTTGTAAAGTATTAAGCCCGTAACAGCTGCTAAAATCTCTACAAATAGTACTAAATCAATATAATATTGGAATATAAAATCTTTCAATCTATCTATTGTTGAGGATATGCTGCTGTAGGAGGGTATCCTGCAAGTCCATCATCTAGACCATCAGCCTTTAAGATATCATAGCTCCTATTTTTTTTCTGATTAAGTTCTGTAGGCACCATAAAAATAGTTGTATGTCCGCCTTTCCCTACAGATGTATCAACGCCTAGATAAAAACGTAATCCATTAGCATTTGGATGTGATGTTTTTACACTATCTATAAAATTGGTTAAATCCTCCAAAGAATACCATGACGAGCGATTATCTCCCGCATTACAAGCGACTTGATCGTTAGTCGTTTTTCTTAAATTGGTCCAATTCTCACTTAATTTCTCCGCTTCTTGCGCACTAATAATACCTCTAGGTGGTGTTGACATTGTTTCTTTTGACATGGGTGATTTTTTTAATAGTTAAAAATAGTTAAAATAAAATTACGTAACTATCCCCAAAAATTAAACCTAAACAAAGGTTTCCTATGTTATTCATGATGTTAGTTTTATTGGTTAATAGCGTCGTAAAGTAATAAAAACTATTCCATTTTAACAACTATTATCTTAGTTATCCCAACCAACCATCTCTATCTAAACTTCGGTACTGTATAGCCTCACTAATATGAGTCCCTTTTACATCTATACTTTCTTCCAAATCGGCAATGGTTCTTGCCACCTTTAAAATCCTGTCATACGCTCTTGCTGAAAGGTTTAAACGTTCCATTGCTGTTTTTAATAATTGTTTAGAAGCCTCTTCTAGTTTACAATACACTCGGATTTGCTTGGTTGACATTTGTGCATTATAATGTACATTATCAAATGTTTCAAAACGAGTAGTCTGTATTTTCCGAGCTTTAGTCACCCGTTTTCTGATATCTACTGACGATTCTCCTTTACGTTCTTCAGATAGTTTTTCAAAAGGTACCGGTGTCACTTCTATATGAATATCTATTCTATCTAAAAGCGGTCCTGATATTTTACTTAAATAACGTTGCATCTCTGCAGGACTACTAGTTACAGGTGCACTTGGATCGTTAAAATAACCGCTAGGACTTGGATTCATACTAGCAACCAACATAAAAGATGAAGGATACGTTACTGTAAATCTTGCTCTAGAAATAGTCACTTCTCTATCCTCCAACGGTTGCCGCATCACTTCTAAAACACCACGTTTAAATTCTGGCAATTCATCCAAAAATAAAACGCCATTATGAGATAACGATATTTCTCCTGGCTGTGGATACGCCCCACCGCCTACTAAAGCGACGTCACTAATTGTGTGGTGTGGACTTCTAAACGGTCTTTGCGACATTAAACCTGTATCTTTAACACGTCCCACGACACTATGTATTTTTGTGGTTTCTAAAGCTTCATGTAAGGTCATTGGAGGTAATATGCTAGGCAAACGTTTGGCTAACATTGTTTTTCCTGCTCCAGGAGGTCCTATTAATATAATATTATGTCCACCTGCTGCTGCAATTTCCATGCAACGTTTAATACTTTCTTGCCCACGTACATCGCTAAAATCGAATTCTGGAAAATCCAAATTCTTTTCAAACTCTTCACGAGTATTAATGATGGTTTGCTCTAAAGGTTCGCCTTTATCAAAGTATTTAATGACTTGACTAATATTGTCTACACCATACACTTCCAATCCATCAACAATCGCAGCTTCCTTTACGTTTTGAATAGGTAGTATAAAACCTTTATAACCTTCTTCTCTTGCTTTAATTGCAATTGGCAAAGCCCCTTTTATAGGTTGTAAGCTTCCATCTAAGGATAATTCGCCCATGATTAAGAAGTCTTCTAAATTATCTGCTGCAATTTGTTTAGACGCCGTTAAAATACCCATTGCCAACGTCAAGTCATAAGCAGAACCTTCTTTACGAAGGTCTGCTGGTGACATATTGATAATTATTTTTTTTCCTGGAATTTTATAACCATTATTCTGAAGTGCTGCCGCAATCCTAAAATTACTTTCTTTAATCGCATTATCAGGTAGTCCAACAAGATGGTAGCCGATACCACTATCTATATTTACTTCTACTGTTACTGTCGTAGCCTCAACGCCAAAGACCGCACTTCCAAAAACTTTTTTAAGCATAAAATGGTTGGTTTAGATACTAAAAGTAGGAAAAAGATTCAAGACATTACTTTAAAATTGAAAACTCTATTTCAGAATCGTTATAAACTTTATGTGTTTGTGCTTTAAAATCGGACGCTTTTGCTTCAAAAATATTATCGACATACGTCTGTGGATTGATATCTATATAAGGAAAAAAGGTACTTTGTACTTGCACCTGTATTTTATGTCCTTTTTTAAAGGTGTGCAATATATCTTGCAATTTAATATTCACTGCTGTTTTTTGATTTGGTACAAACGGTTCTGGACTACTCATACTATTTCTAAAACGTCCACGCATGGTTTCGCTTCTAATTAGCATATGATAATTACTTAATTTTAAATGGTCCTGTACATCGTCTGTGTTTTCTGTATCACCTGGAAAAACATCAATAACTTTAACAATCCAATCGGCAGATGTCCCCGTTGTTGACACTTGTAATTTAGCTAAAATCTCTCCTGCTAAAGTAATGTCGTTTTCTAAGACTTCAGTTTCAAAAGTCAAAACATCAGGACGTCTTGATGCAAAACGCTGATCGTCGGTCATAAACTTACGTGGTGTAAATACCACTTTTATATCCTCAGAATATGGTACAGGCTTTTTGGGATCACTAATAAAATCGCTAGTCGCTATCATACGATTTGCTTTTTGCGTTAAACGTTGATCTGGTTGCATAAAATAGCTTTCTTTAACGCTGTTTTCTGGTGGCCAAGCCGTAAAATCTGACCATTTTTTTGTTCCTGTATTAAAAAAGTGAGCTTCTGGTAAATCCACTGTACCATCTGCTTTTTCTTTTAAGAAATGATTAAAGAACTTCGTTTCAATATTTTTTTGAAAGTAATCCGAAATACTATCTCCAAAATGAATATTACCGACTACTTGACGGTCACTATTTCTTGCCCAATCCCCATGACTCCATGGTCCAAAGACAACACCGTTATAGTTTTTACTGTTTTTTTCAATCGACTTATACGTATTAAATGGTCCATACAAATCTTCAGCATCAAATAAGCCTCCTACAACTAAAGTCGCTGGTTTAATATCTTTTAAATGTTGTAGAATACCTCTACTCTGCCAGAATTCGTCATAATTTGGATGGCTTTGGATTTGATTCCAAAAAACATTGTCACCTTTAAAATATGAATTCAAATTACTAAGTGGACCAGCATCTAAAAAGAATTGATATTGATCTTCTGTTCCTAGTTTTGGAAACTCGTACCAAGACTCTGTAACTGGTTTATCTTTCATGTAACCAAACAGAGTCGTTGCTCTCCAGTAACTTAATAAAAAAGCACCATTATGGAAAAAATCATCAAAAAAGAAATCACTAATACAAGCCTGAGGCGACGCTGCTTTTAAAGCAGGATGCCCAGATAATGTAGAATAAGTCGCGTAAAACCCAGGATAAGAAATTCCCCAAGTCCCCACATTACCATTAGTATTATCTACATTATTTACTAGCCAGTCTATAGTGTCATACGTATCACTAGCCTCGTCAAACTGTTTGCCTGTTTTATTAGGTATAAACGGTCTCATGTTATCATAAACCCCTTCACTATTCCAACGCCCTCTAACATCTTGATACACTATAATATTACCTTCTCTCATTAAATATTGATTAGGTCCTATTTTAGATTTAAACTCGGCAGCTCCATAAGGTCTGCAACTGTAAGGTGTACGTTGCATTAAAATCGGATACTGCTTAGAGGTGTCTTTAGGCGAATAAATAGTGGTGTGTAATTTTATACCGTCACGCATAGCAATAGAGACTTCTTTTTTATTGTAATGTTCTGCAACAATAAAAGTGTCTTTTGCTGTTTCGGTGTTAGTGGTGTCTAATTTTAGTTGGTCTTTACAAGACGAAAATATTAGCGTTATGGCTAATAAAAGAAGGATACGTTTCATTAATTTTTGATTTTAAAAAAACTAAAGATAGGTATTTTATTACTAAACTGAAACTAGAGCTTTACGCTATAAATTAGTAATAAACTGAAGCATACGTTTTTCTGAATAATAGGTATTCTGTTCATCATGAAAACCAACATGTCCACCATATTTAGGCATTTCTAAATAAAAATTAGGGTTTTGCTCTGCTTCATGAATTGGGTAACATTCTTTTGATAAAAAAGAATCGTTTTGTGCATTTATTAATAAAGTAGGAATTGAAATGTGTTTTAAATACTGTAGACTACTAGATTGCTCGTAATAATCATAAGCATCTTTAAACCCATGTGCTTTTGAGGTATACACATCATCAAAATCTTTTAAAGTTTTGACAGCACTTAAATCTTCATTGTTTATTTTCTGCGGAAATAACTCTTGTTTCTCTACTAATTTACTTCTTAAATCCCTTAGAAACTTTTTGGAATACACATAGTTTTTAGAGGACATTAAGCGCTCTAAAGACCCTCTTAAATATACAGGAACAGAAACTGTTACCGCTGCTTTTATTTGTTTTGGTAAATCTGATGTTTCTCCTAAATATTTTAAAATAACATTACCACCCAAGCTAAAACCATTTAGGTAGATCGTATCATAATCAAACTGAGTCGTAATGTGTTTTATAACTGAAGCTAAGTCGTCAGTCTTTCCTGAGTGATACGATTGAAAGGTTTTATTTACCTCTCCACTACACCCTCTAAAATTGACACAAACGGCATCCATATTGTTTTGGTTAGCCATTTTAGCTGAACCCAGCATATAATGGCGTTGTGCATTGCCTTCTAAACCATGTAAAACCACAAGTAATTGTTTTGTCTTATTGCCAGCATAACTCCAATCTAAGTCTATAAAATCTGTATCTGGTAAAGTAATACGTTCTCGTTTTTGAGTTACGCCTTTTACTTTACGTAATACACCTGAATAGATAGTAGAAATATGCCCATTTCTGAACATAAATTTGGGTTTGTATGTGGTTTTTAAGATTGGCATTTATTGAATGTCTTTTTTTTGTTTTTATTTTTAAAATTCTGTCACATTCGACGTTGTCTAAATGCTATAAACCTAAAATCTCAAGTTTTCGACTGCGCTCAAAATGACAACTATTTAGCGACTCAAATAATATTTATTTTAAAACTGTTACATTGAGCGTTGCCGAAATGCTACAAAACCTAAAATCTTAAGTTTTTCGACTGCGCTCAAAATGACAATTGTTAAGCTACTCAAATAATACTTATTTTTAAACTGTCACATTGAGCGTAGTCAAAATGCTATAAAACCTAAAATCTCAAGTTTTTCGACTGCGCTCAAAATGACAATTGTTTAGCCACTCAAGTAATACTTATTTTTAAACTGTCACATTGAGCGTAGTCGAAATGCTATAAAACAAAAGATCATAATGTTTTTCGACTGCGCTCAAAATGTCAACTATTTAGCGACTCAAGTAACACTTATTTTAAAACTGTCACATTGAGCGTAGTCGAAATGCTATAAAACCTAAAATCTCAAGTTTTTGGACTGCGCTCAAAATGTCAACTATTTAGCTACTATAAAAGCACTAAACCTCTACACTAGTAAATTCAAACTTTCCGCCATCAAACAAGCCTTTGTCGCTTAATTTTAATGAAGGAATAACTAATAATGCCATAAAAGACAAGGTCATGTACGGCGCATTTAATGTTGTCCCCAATTGTTTGGCAAACGCATCCAATTCCGCGTAAGCGTGACCAATAGTTTCGGCATTTTTATCACTCATAATTCCAGCCACAGGAAGCGATACTATTTTTTGATCTGTATCAGAAACCGCACAAATCCCACCTTTGTTTTCAATTATTAAATTAACTGCTTTACAAATCGCTTCATCGCTAACACCAACTGCAATTATATTATGAGAATCATGTCCAACAGAACTTGCAATGGCACCTTCTTTTAAACCAAAGTTTTTAATAAATGCTAACGCTGGGACATCGTTTTTATAACGGTTTACGACAGTCATTTTTAAGACGTCAGTCGTTGTATTTGATACTAAATTCCCGTTTTGGATTGTTGCTTCTTCAACTAATTGATTAGTTACCAATTGTCCTTCTAAAGCTTCAATAACGCGTATTTGTTTTGCTGTACTTTCGACTTTAAAGTCTTCAACCGTTTTAATTTCCGTATCAAAATTATTCAGATTTTCAAACGCAACGTGCTTAATTAAAGACATTCCATTATCAAACACTAACTCACCATTTATATAAGTCTGTATAGTTTTAAAATGTTTTAAATCTTCAACAATAATAAAATCGGCGACATCATCTTTTTGTAATAATCCAACATCTAAATTATAATGTTTTACAGGATTGATACATGCGGCTTGCAACACTTTAAATACATCCATGTCTTTAGCAACTGCTCTAGCACAAAGTGCATTTATATGATTTAACAACAAATCGTCAGGATGTTTGTCGTCACTACAAAACATTATGTTTTGATAATGCTCAGGTAATAAATCTATTAACGCTTCAAAGTTTTTAGCTGCACTACCTTCTCTAATCAAGATTTTCATTCCCTTTTGAAGCTTTTCTAACGCCTCGTCATAGGTAAAACACTCGTGATCTGTACTAATTCCTGCATTGATATATTTAGTAACATCATCACCTCTTAAACCAGGTGCGTGACCATCTACGGGTTTGTTATAGTGTTTGGCCCAAGCAATTTTTTTAAGTACTTCCTCATCATCAAACAATACACCCGGATAGTTCATCATTTCGGCTAAATACTTAATATCTGGATTAGCCATAAGCGTTTTAATATCATCCGAATCTATAACTGCTCCAGCCGACTCAAAAGTAGTGGCTGGAACACAACTTGGAGCTCCAAAATTGAATTTAAAGGGTGTTTTTTTACCGTTTTCAATCATAAACTCCACTCCTGCAACACCTAATACATTCGCAATTTCATGCGGATCACTAACTGTAGACACTGTACCATGTTTAACTGCTATTTTAGCAAACTCTGATGGTACTAACATCGAGCTTTCAATATGTATATGTGCATCTACAAAACCTGGTAAAATGTATTGTTTTACATCGTGTTCTTTTTCTGTGATAGATTGTATTTTACCTGAATCAATAGTGATCTCTCCACTAAAAATACGTTTGTTTTGTATGTCTACTATTTGTCCTTGTATTGTTTTCATGTTGTACTATCTAACAGTAAAAAAAATCCCGCTATTGCAGGATATTTAATTTATTTTTTAAAATTTTCTAATCCCTCTTTCAGCCATTCAAGATACTCGTCTGCACTTGGCGTATATGCTGTTGTATGATTTAAAAGTTCCATTTTATCATTAACCAAAACATAGAATGGTTGCGAATTATTTTGGAAATTTAAAGTTTGTAATGTGGCCCACTTGTCTCCAATGGTCTTAATATTTTTTAAATTACCATTAGCTTTAACAAATTTAAATTGTTCCTCTTTTGGTAATTCTTTTCGGTCATCCACATATAAAGATACAATTATGTATTCGTCTTTTAATATTTGATAAATAGCATCTTGACTCCACACTTGTTCTTCCATTTTTCTACAGTTGACACACGCCCAACCGGTAAAATCTAACATGATTGGTTTGTTTTCTTCTTTTGCAGCTACAAGACCTTCGTCAATATCTTTATAACAATTTAAACCTAACGGACAATCGCTATCTTTCTCATAAAGACTATATGGTAAAGGTGGCGGAAAACCACTAAGTAATTTTAAGTTAGCATATTTTGTATTTGTTAATCCAGGGATTAAGTATATAACAAATGCACCAACTAAAACTGCAAATGATATGCGACTAAAGCTTAACTTTTTTAGTGGACTATCATGCGGAAACTTTATTTTCCCTAATAAATATAGCAATAAACCAATACCTATTATAATCCAAATACCAATAAATACTTCACGCTTTAAAAGCCCCCAATGCTT